>NZ_JAGPXU010000009.1:0-218785 GCF_018070385.1 Micromonospora sp. C97 | reverse complement strand
GCCGGTGAATCACCGGCACCCCGCTCGACTCCCGGGAGGTTTACGACCGGGACTTGTCCTGCTTCCAGGACAGCGGACCCGGCAGGTCGACGCGGTGCGCACGCGCCTTGGAGTTCCAGGACCAGCGACCGATCTTGATGCTCCACGAGGAGAAGCCGTTCTCGGTGAAGTTCAGGATGATCGGACCGTACTTCTTGCGCTTGCGAAACATGAGGCCCATCGGAGGTCTCCCCTCGTCACCGTTCCCTGCCGTGTCGAGATCGAACATGCCCGAACCGACAACTTTTGAAACCCTCTCGGTGTCCGTCCTGGACGGTGCTCGTCCGACACCGGTATCCCTATCAAACAGATAGGTGTTGCGGAACGGTAAACGCTGCCAGAAGGGCTCCGTAACATCGGCGGCGATAGAAGTCTCATCTTCTGGAAGGCCGTTGACCGCTCGATCCGACGCCCGGCAGCATGGGGTCATGTCGCAGCGGGATGAGCTTCTCCTCACCGCTCGTGTGCACATCGACCTGGTCCGGCACGCGAGCGCGCTCTGTTGAGCTGACCGGTTCAGCCGGCTCGGCTCCAGCGCCGCACTCCCACCGCCCGCCCGCTCAACGCGGAGCAGCGTGCGTGCCCGTACGCCCCCATCCGGGCGTCCCCACTCCCATCGTGGACAGATCAGGAGACTCCTCATGTCCCCACCCCGTCATGCCGTTCGGCGTACCCTCGCCACCGCTGCCGCGCTGGTCGTGCTCGCCGCCACCGCCGGATGCGGCGGTGCCGCCACCGCCAGCGGCGACCAGGTCAGCGAGCTGCGCTACCAGGGCTCCGTCGGCCAGGTCACCCTCCCCGAACTCGCCGCCGACCTCGGCTATCTCGGCGACGTCACGCTCACCTGGATCGGCAACGTCACCGGCGGTCCGCAGGACATCCAGGCCACCGCCACCGGGCAGAGCGACTTCGGCGGCGCGTTCAACGGCGCCATCGTCAAGCTCGCCGCCGCCAACGCCCCGATCACCGCGGTGGTCAGCTACTACGGTTCGGACGCGCAGACCTTCCAGGGCTACTACGTGCTCGACGGCAGCCCGATCCGCGGGCCCCGCGACCTGATCGGCAAGAAGGTCGGCATGAACACCCTCGGCGCGCACGCCGAGGCCGTGCTCAAGACCTGGCTCGCTCGCGGCGGTCTCACCCCCGCCGAGATCAGGCAGGTCGAGCTGGTCGCGCTGCCACCGGTCAACACCGAGCAGTCGCTGCGACAGCAACAGATCGACGTCGCGGTGCTCGGTGGGGTGATCCGGGACAAGGCGGTCGCCAGTGGCGGCATCCGCACCATCGTCACCGACTACGAACTGCTCGGCGCGTTCAGCGGCGGCACCTACGTCTTCCGCGACGACTTCATCAAGCGCAACCCGGAGACCGTCAAGGCGTTCGTCACCGGGGTCGGCAAGGCCATCGAGTGGGCGCGCACCCAACCCCGGGAGACCGTTGTCGCCCGGATGCGGGACATCATCGGCAAGCGGGGTCGCAACGAGGACCCGTCGCTGGTCGCGTACTGGAAGAGCAGCGGCGTCGCCGGCCGGGGCGGGGTGATCGACGAGCAGGAGTTCGGCACCTGGATCGACTGGCTCGCCGCCGAGGGCGAGCTCAGGGGCGACCGTCCGAAGCCCGCCGACCTCTACACCAACCGGTTCAACCCCTTCGTGGACGGTGGCAGCGCGTGAACACCGACAAGATCCTCTTTGACCGGGTGAGCAAGACCTTCGGCGTCCGCGGCGGCCGGCGTGGCGCGGCCGGCGCGGTCACCGCACTCGACGAGGTCACCCTCGGGGTACGCCCGGGCGAGTTCCTGGTCGTCGTCGGCCCCAGCGGCTGCGGCAAGTCCACCCTGCTCGACCTGCTCGGCGGGCTCACCGAACCGACCGGTGGGCGGGTGCTCGTCGACGGCCGGCCGGTCACCGGCCCCGGCCTGGACCGGGGCATCGTCTTCCAGCAGTACGCGCTGCTGCCCTGGCGCACCGCCGCCGGCAACGTCGCGTTCGGTCTCGAAGCCAAGGGGGTGCCCCGGGGCGAACGGGCCGCCCTGATCGAGCACCACCTCGACCTGGTGGGCCTGCGCGGGTTCGCCGACCGCTACCCGCACGAGCTGTCCGGCGGGATGAAGCAGCGGGTGGCCATCGCCCGCAGCCTCGCGTACGACCCGGACGTGCTGCTGATGGACGAGCCGTTCGCCGCCCTGGACGCGCAGACCCGCGACTCGTTGCAGGACGAGCTGGTGCGGATCTGGGCCCGCACCGGCAAGACCGTCGTGTTCATCACCCACGGCATCGACGAGGCCGTCTACCTGGGACAGCGGGTGGCGGTGCTGACGTCCCGGCCCGGTCGGCTCAAACAGGTCATCGACATCGACCTCGGCGACCGGGACGCGGCCGAGGACGTCCGCTCCACCGACGCGTTCCGCCACCACCGGCACCAGATCTGGACCCTGCTGCGCGACGAGGTGCGCGCCGCCCAGGCCGCCGAAGGCGCCACCGGCAGCCGCACCGCCCACCCCGGAGCAGGTGGTGGTCGTACTTCCGTCGTCGCCGGAGCCGACGCGCGGCGCGCGGCGCCGGCGGCGGCCCACACCGAGGAGGCCCGCGTTGGTTGACATCGCCGAACGTCCCACCCGGCTGGCGGCCCCGACGACCGCGCCCGACGCGGTGGCCGCCCCCGGATCCGGTGCCCGCGGCCCCGCCGGCCGGCTGCTCGGCCTCGGCGGCAGGGTGCTGCACCGCGGTGTCGCGATCGTCGCGCTGGCCGCGATCTGGGAGAGCGCGCCGCGGCTCGGGCTGGTGGACCGGGTCTTCCTGCCCCCGCTGTCGGAGGTGCTGGTGGCCTGGTGGGAGTTGCTGCGCAGCGGGCAGCTCGCCGAGCACGTGGGCGCGAGCCTGACCCGGTCGCTGGCCGGGCTCGGCCTGGCGGTGCTCACCGCCATCCCGCTCGGGTTGCTGATCGGCTGGTACCGGCCGCTCGCCGAGCTGCTCAGCCCGCTGCTGGAGGTGTTCCGCAACACCGCGGCGCTGGCCCTGCTGCCGGTGTTCGTGCTCATCCTCGGCTTGGGGGAGACCTCCAAGATCGCCCTGGTGCTGTACGCGTGCTCCTGGCCGATCCTGCTCAACACCATCGCCGGGGTGAAGGGCGTCGACCCGCTGCTGATCCGGTCGGCCCGCTCGATGGGGCTCAACCACCTGCGGCTGTTCCAGAAGGTGATCCTGCCGGCCGCGGTGCCGACCATCTTCACCGGCGTCCGGCTGGCCGGGGCGTACTCGATCCTGGTGCTGGTCGCGGCCGAGATGGTCGGCGCGAAGGCGGGGCTCGGCTACCTCATCAACTACGCGCAGTACAACTTCGCGATCGCCGACATGTACTCGGGGATCATCACGATCTCCGCCATCGGTCTGGTCGTCAACCAACTCCTCGTCGCCCTCGAACGTCGCTTCTCCACCTGGCGCGTCGACGTCACTGCCGGATAGGACGGACACCAATGACCCGCACCCTGCACCTCAACGCGTTCCTGATGGGCGTCGGCCACCACGAGGCGGCCTGGCGGCACCCCCGCACCGACCCGCGTCGGGTCACCGACGTGCGGCACTTCCAGGAGCTGGCCCGGATCGCCGAACGCGGCACCCTCGACTCGCTCTTCCTCGCCGACGGTCTCTCGGTCGGGCCGAACCCCCGCCACAACATCCAGGCCGTCTTCGAGCCGCTGACCCTGCTCGCGTCGCTCGCCGCGGTGACCGAACACATCGGCCTCATCGCCACGGTCTCCACCACCTACAACGAGCCGTTCCACACCGCCCGCAAGTTCGCCTCGCTGGATCACCTCAGCGGCGGCCGGGCCGGCTGGAACATCGTCACCTCCGCCCAGGAGCGGGAGGCGGTCAACTTCAACCGGGACAGCCACCCCGCGCACGCCGACCGGTACCGGCGGGCCGCCGAGTTCGTCGACGTGGCGATCAAGCTCTGGGACAGCTGGGAGGACGACGCGCTGGTCTTCGACACCACGGCCGGGGTGTTCGCCGACACCGACCGGGTGCACGAGGTGGCGCACCGGGGACCGGAGTTCCAGGTCCGTGGCCCGCTCAACATCCCCCGCCCGCCGCAGGGCCGGCCGCTGCTGGTGCAGGCCGGGTCGTCGCCGGACGGCATCGCCTTCGCCGCCCGCTACGCCGAGGCGGTCTTCACCGCCCAGCAGACCCTCGCCGACGGGCAGCGCTTCTACGCCGAGCTGCGCCGGCAGGTCACCGCCGCCGGCCGGGACCCGGACCTGGTGAAGATCCTGCCCGGCATCGCGCCGGTGATCGGCGGCACCGAGGCCGAGGCGCGGGCGCTCGCCGCCGAGCTGGAGGAGCTGATCGTCCCCGAGTACGCCCTCGCGCAGCTCTCCGGGATGCTCGGCATCGACCTGACCGGCCTGCCGCTGGACGGGCCGCTGCCGGAGCTGCCGGACTCCGGCACCGTGCAGGCCCACCAGAGCCGCTACCAACTCGTCACCGACCTGGCCCGCCGGGAGAAGCTCACCGTCCGGCAGCTGATCGGCCGGCTCGGTGGCGGTCGGGGTCACCGGGTCGTCGCCGGCACACCGGAGCAGATCGCCGACCAGATCGAGCTGTGGTTCACCCGGGGCGCCGCCGACGGGTTCAACATCATGCCGCCGCACCTGCCCGGCGGGCTCGCCGACTTCGTCGACCACGTGGTGCCGGTGCTGCGCTCCCGAGGGCTGTTCCGCACCGAGTACACCGGTCGGACGCTGCGCGAGCACTACGGGCTGCCCCGACCGGCCAGCGCGTACGCCGCGTCCGCCCTGGTGTCGGCGTGACCACCGTGGAGCGACCCTCGGCGGGCACCGTCGAGCTGCGACCGGTCAACGGGGACCTGTTCCGCGCGCTGCTGCGCCGGCAGGCCACCAGCGTCACGGTGGTCACCGCCGTCGCCCGCGGCACCGAGCCGGCCTGCCTGGGTGGGATCGGCGCGCCGATCCGGGCGGGGTTCACCGCCACCTCGTTCACGTCGGTGTCGCTGGACCCGCCGCTCGTCTCGTTCTGCCTCGGGACGGCGTCGTCGAGTTGGCCGGTGGTGGCCCGCGCCGAGCACGTCGCCGTGCACCTGCTCGCGGCCGGGCAGCGGGAGGCCGCCACGGTCTTCGCCACCAGCGGCATCGACCGGTTCGCCGCGTACCCGCACTGGACGTCGGGACCGTTCGGGGTTCCGCTGCTCGGCGGCGTGCTGGCCCGGCTGCTCTGCCGGGTGGTGCACCGGGTTCCGGCCGGCGACCACTCGCTGGTGATCGCCGAGCCGCTGGCGCTCGGCGACGGCGGCGACGGCGCGCCGCTGGTGCACCACCGGGGTGGCTACACCACCGCCGGTTCGCCGACGTGACGGCACCGACCGCGCCGGACCTGCTCGCGCTGGACCGGGCCGCCCAGGACCTGCTGTTCCGGGCGGCCCGCACGGCGAACACGTTCACCGACGAGCCGGTCACCGACGCCCAGGTCGCGGCGATCCACGACCTGATCCGGTACGGGCCGACCGCGTACAACGGCCAGCCGCTGCGGGTGCTGCTGCTGCGCTCGCCGGATTCCCGGGCCCGGCTGCTGCCGCACCTGTCCAGTGGCAACCGGGTCGCGACGGCCCGCGCCCCGCTGACCGCGATCCTCGCCGCCGACGTGGAGTTCCACCGGCGGCTGCCCGAGCTGTACCCGCACCGCCCGCAGGCCCGGGACTGGCTGGCGGACCGGGCGGCCCGGGTGGAGCAGGCCCGGTTCAACGCCACCCTGCAGATCGGCTATCTGATCGTCGGTGTCCGCGCGGCGGGGCTCGCCGCCGGCCCGATGGCGGGCTTCGACGTCGCGGGCGTGCAGCGGGAGTTCTTCCCCGACGGTCGGCACGAGGTGTTGCTGCTGCTCAACCTCGGGCACCCCAGTGTCGGGGACTCGCCCGACCGCCTGCCCCGGCTGGACACCGGGGAGGTGATCCGCACCCTCGACGACTGAGCGGAAGAACCACCCGCCCCCGGTGCCGGCGCCACGCCGGCACCGGGGGCGGGTGGTTCGTGGGTCAGGACCCCTTGACCCAGTCCACGGTGAAGCGGGCGAAGAAGATCCCGCCGGTGTTGCCCACCTCGTACAGGTTGCCGACCGTGCCGTCGTTCAGCACCGCCATCGTGGAGTAGCCCGCCCCGCCCGGCTTGACCAGCGCTCGGGCGGGCCAGCTGGCGCCGTCGTCGGTGGAAAGCCGGACGGTGAGGTCGTTGCGCGCGGCCGGGGCCGCGTTGTTGCTGAACAGGGCGGTGCGGGTACGCACCGGTGCGCCGTTCGCGCCCACCTCCGACGGGCGCAGGTAGGAGATCTCGTCGGCGTTGCAGAGCGGGTCGGTCAGCAGGGCGCTGGCGGTGGCCGGGCCGAACGTCACAGCGCCGTCGGTGGACGTGGAGTAGAACCGGCTACGGGTGCTGTTGTGCCGCATGTTCTGCACGATCGCCCCGGTGCCGCGCTCGACCGCCTTGCTCTCGTTGATGTTCCCGCCGGCGGGTCCGCCGCGTCGCCACGTCACGCCGTTGTCGTCGCTGTAGACGTTGGCGGTCTGGGTGAGACCCGCCCCGTCCCGGTAGACGAACGGCTGGATCAGGCGGCCCGTGCTGGTCTGGATGCCGTGCCCGGAGGAGAAGAACGCCTGCTGCCAGCTCGCGACCTTGATCGTCGGGTTCAGCTCGACCGGGGCGCTCCAGGTGGCGCCGTTGTCCCGGCTGGTGATGTATTGCAGGTGCAGGCTGTTCGGGTCGTTGGCCGTGTTGAGGCCGGACGAGCCGGACCAGAAGCTGATGCCCGGCCGGGGGGAGTACGTGAAGAAGCAGTAGACGGTGCCGGTCCGGCGGTCCACCAGCAGGCTCGGGTCGCCCGCTCCCTCGCTGGTGGTGGCGGGCGCGTGGATGACGCGCGGCTGGTCGAAGGTCCGGCCGCCGTCGGTGCTGCGGGTCATCGCGATCTGGATGTTGTTGGTGCCGCCGCCGAGGTCGTACGAGCCGTTGATCCGGGCGTCGGCGACGGCGATGACGGTGCCGTTGTTGGTGACGGCCATGCCCGGGATGCGGACCGAGGCCGAGGTGCCGTCGTAGCGGCCGTTCGGGCCGTTGAGGTTGCGGATGACGCTCTGGGTGGTCAGCACCGCAGTGGTGTTCATCTGCGGGGTGCCGGCGCTCAGGCCGCACCCGGCGGTGCCCCGCAGTGTGGTGTCGAAACCGGGGGCGGTGACCCGCAGGGTGTACGCGGTGCCGGCGCCGACGGTCCAGTAGTGCAGGTAGTTGCCGCCGGCGGCGATGGTGCGGGTCCACGGGGACCCGGTGCGACCGGGCCAGGTGACGGTGAAGTCCCGGGCCGTCGTGGTGCGGTTCTCCAGCGCGAGCTGGAGTCGCCCGGCGGTGCAGTCGTAGCTGGTGAGCGCGGACATGCCGGTGCCGCAGTGGAAGATGCCGGCGGAGGTGTCGTCCAGGCCGGTCGGGGTGGTGGTCCGCAGGGTGTACGCGGTGCCGGCCGGGAGGGTCCAGTACAGCTCGCTGCTGCTGCTGCCGGCGGCGACTGTCCGGGTCCAGGGGGAGTTGGTGCGGCCCGGCCAGGTGACGGTGAAGGTCTGCGCGGTGGTGCTGCCGTTGGTGAGCCGGAGGTTGAGCCGGCCGGTCGTGCAGTCGGCGCTGGCGGTCGCGCTCACGCCGGCGGGGGCGGCGTGGGCTGGCGTGGCGGGCAGGATCGCGGCCACGCCGAGGACGGCGGCCACGACCGCGATCACTCGGCGCGGTAGTGCTCGGACAGGAGACACAGGACTCCTTCGGGGGACGGGGGTGTGGGCGGGGGAAGACAAGGCATAAGACGTCGGATATCTGATGTCGGGACGCTAGCCGGACGCCGCACCGGTCGTCAATAGATCGACGTGGGGCGGCGGGCGCCGACCTGTTCGTCCGTCGTGGACGGTGCGGTCAGGACGTTCCGCTGATCGAAGATGCCGGATAGGGCTCGGATATTTACATCATGTTGCGTCGTCTGGCAGGCTCGACTGCATCGACCACCTTCGTCATCTCGGCGATCGGGCCCGTCCCCGGCCCGCGACCGCCGCCGGCGACGCCTGTCCGAAGGAGACCCCATGGAACGGCGCCAACTCCTCACCATCGGCGTGCTCAGTCCGTTCGCGGCGATGCTGGCGTCGGGCGGCCCGGCCAGCGCCGCGGCGGCGCAGACCTTCGGGTTCTCCGCCGACGGCAGCAACTTCCTGCTCGACGGCCAGCCGTTCCAGATCCGCAGCGGCGAGATGCACCCGGCCCGCATCCCGGTGCAGTACTGGCGGCACCGGATCCAGATGGCCAAGGCGATGGGCATGAACACGATCGCCATCTACGTGATGTGGAACCACATCGAGGAGCGGCAGGGCGTCTTCGACTTCAGCACCGATCGGCGGGACATCGCCGGCTTCATCCGGCTGTGTCAGGCCGAGGGCATGTACGTGCTGCTGCGACCCGGCCCGTACGTCTGCGCCGAGTGGGACCTCGGCGGGCTACCGCCGTACCTGCTGCGCAACCCGACCATCAAACTGCGGGTCCGCACCGCCGCCGACCCGAACTACATGGCTGCCGTCACGCGCTACATCAACGCGCTGGCCGCGCTGGTCAAGCCGCTCATGGTGGCCAACGGCGGGCCGATCCTGATGGTCCAGATCGAGAACGAGTACGGGTCGTACGGCAGCGACACGACGTACCTGGAGGAGCTGCGGCAGCTGTGGCTGCGCGCCGGGATCAACGGGCCGTTCTACACCGAGGACGGCCTGGGTCAGGTGCAGGGCAACCGCACCGTGGTCACCGGCGGCGCGGTCGCGCTCAGCGGGGGTGACGCCGCGGCCATCGCCGCCGCCCGCCAGTCCTTCCCGACAGTTCCGGCGATGTCCGGTGAGCTGTACACCGGCTGGTTGACCCACTGGGCCGACGGTGGCTTCGCCGGATCGAACACCGACATCTCCACCCAGTTGCGGGGTCTGATGGCCGGCCGCCTGTCGTTCAACCTCTACATGATCCACGGTGGGACGAACTTCGGGTACTGGGCCGGCGCGAACGCCGCCAACGACGGCTCCGGCTACCAGGCGGACATCACCACCTACGACTACGGCGCGCCGATCACCGAACAGGGCGGCCCGTCGCGGCTGTACCCGGCCTACCGGGAGATCATCGGCACCGCCCTCGGGGTGACGCTGCCGGCCGTCCCGGCGCCGATCCCCACCATCGTGCGGACCGGCGCCCAGGCGGTGCTGCCGGCCCCGTACGCCTCGCTGTGGGACAACCTGCCGGCCGCGTTGCCGACCCAGACGAACCCGCAACCGATGGAGATGTACGGCCAGAACTCCGGCTTCATGCTCTACCGCCGGGTCCTTCCCGGCTACACCCGGGCCACGCTTGACGTCAGGTCGGTGCGCGACTACGCGACGGTGTTCCTCGACGGCGTCTACCAGGGCGCCATGTCCCGGAGCAACCTGCCGGCGACCTACACGACGCCGCTCGGCGTGACGGTGCGCGACGCGCCGCTGGCGCTGAAGACCTCGGCGAGCGGCAGCCCCACGCTCGACATCCTGGTCGAGGGCATGGGCCGCAACAACTTCGGCCAGGCGCTGGTCGACCGCAAGGGCATCACCGAGCGGGTGTCGCTTGTCGACGCGGGCACCCTGACCGGCACGTTGACCAACTGGCAGACCCACCTGCTGCCCGTCGACGAGACGTTCGTGGCCGGTCTGCGTCCGGTGATCACCAACGCCGCGCGGCCCGGCATCTTCTTCAAGGCCACCGTCAACCTCACCCAGACCGGCGACGCGTACCTGGACATGTCCCGGTGGACCAAGGGCGTGGTCTGGGTCAACGGGCGCAACCTGGGCCGCTACTGGAAGGTGGGGCCGCAGCAGCGGCTCTACTGCCCGGCGCCGTGGCTGCGGGTCGGCGCCAACGAGATTGTGGTCTTCGACCTGCACCAGACGCAGGCCCAGCCGATCCCCTTCGAGGCCACCCTGAGCGGCCAGTCGGGCGCCGTTCGCCACACGGTGGTCAACCGGGCCAGCGGCAAGGCCCTCGACGTGCCGGACCTGTCCGGGGCCACCGGCGTGCAGTTGATCCAGTGGACCCCCAACGGCGGCGCCAACCAGGCGTGGTTGATGGCCGGCGCGGTTGGTGGCGTCACCACGATGACCAGCGTCAGTTCGGGTCTGCTGGCTGACGTCGAGGCCAGCTCCACGGCGGAGGGGGCGCGGGTCATCCAGTGGACCGCGACCGGCGGCGGTAACCAGCAGTGGCGGGTCGTCGCGGCGTCCGGCGACTTCGTGAAGCTGGTCAACGTGCAGACCGGCAAGGTCCTGGCCGTGGCCGGTGGGGCGAGCACCAACGGGGCCGTGATCGTGCAGCAGGCCGACACCGGCAGCGCCTCCCAGCACTGGCGACTCACCCCGGCCTGACGCCCCTCGGCCACGTGCGGTACGGGCTTTGCATCACAGATGCAAAGATGGCCGCATGGGTGGGCGGAGCGACCGGAGTGGAACGTGAACCAGCGCGAGCGGTGGCACCGGCTCCTGGAGATGGTCGCCGTCGAGGGCCAACTCGACATCGAGGCCACCGCCCGCGAGCTGAGCGTGAGCACGGCGACCATCCGTCGTGACTTCGACGAGTTGGCCACCCAGCAGTTGGTGACCCGTACCCGGGGCGGCGTGGTCGTCACCAACGTCTCCTACGACCTGCCGCTGCGCTACAAGGCGGTGCGGCAGGCATCGGAGAAGCAGCGGATCGCCGCGGCCGCCCTCGCGCTGATCCCACCGGGCAGCACCGTCGGGCTCAACGGTGGCACCACGACGACCGAGGTGGCCCGGGCGCTCGCGCTGCGTACCGACGCGAGCGGTCAGCTGTCGGCGGCCACTGTGGTGACCAACGCGCTGAACATCGCCCACGAGCTCATCGTGCGTCCGCACATCCGGGTGGTGCTCACCGGTGGGACGGCCCGCCCCCAGTCCTACGAGCTGGTCGGTCGTATCGCGGAGACGATGCTCGCGTCCGTGGCGCTGGACGTCGTCGTGCTCGGGGTGGACGCGATCGACCACCAGCACGGCGCCAGCGCCCACAACGACGGCGAGGCCGCGGTCAACCACGTCATGGTGACCAGCGCGGCGCGGACGATCGTCGTCGCGGACTCCTCGAAGCTGGGCCGCCGGAGCTTCAACCGGATCTGCCCGTTGGGCGACATCGACACTCTGGTCACCGACCGGGCGGCGGACCCGCAGCAGGTGAGCCTCGTCGAGCAGGCCGGTGTCACGGTGCTCCAGGTCTGACGGGGCTCCTGGCAAAGATGTAACTCGATGCAAAATCGCGGCCTACTTATTGCATCTTGAGTCAAGCAGGTGCAGCATTCCATCTCATCGGTCTTCGTGAATGTTGCCCCTCACCACACCGGGAGAAAACGATGATCTGGTCATCGCTGCCCGCGCACACCCGCCGCGCCGCCATCGTGGTCCTCATCCTGCTCGCCGCGATGCTGCACGCCGTACCCGCCCGCGCGGGCACACCGGGAAGCGCGACCGGCCTCACCCGGGCCGGGAACACGTACACCATCGCCACCAGCACGGCCGCCCGCATCCGGCTCACACTGGCCCGCGCGGACATCTTCCGCGTCTGGGTCGCACCGAACGGCACCTTCACCGAACCGGCGGCGAACGAGATCACCGTGCGGACCGACTTCGGTGCGGTCGCCAGCACCGCGACCGACGAGGGCACCGCCTTCCGCATCGCCACCTCGGCGGTGGTCATCCGGATCACCAAGAGCCCTCTGACGATGCAGGTCCAGCGCCCCGACGGGCGGCTCATCTGGCGGGAGGCGCAACCGCTCGACTGGACCGCCGGTCGCACCACCCAACGGCTGGCCCGCGCCACCGACGAGCAGTTCTACGGCACCGGCCTGCGCCTGGGGGAGTGGGCGTTGCGCGACAAGACGGTGCCGATCGCCGTGGACAACCAGTGGCGGGAGAACACCAACGCCAGTCCGGCCCCCTTCTACCTGTCCACCAACGGCTACGGCGTCCTGCGCAACACGTGGGCACCCGGCTCGTACGGCTTCACCGCACCGGTGACCACCACCCACAACGAGGAACGGTTCGACGCCTACTACTTCGTGGGCGACTCGCTCAAGGGTGTGCTCGGCGCGTACACCGACGTGACCGGCAAGCCGTTCCTGAGCCCGATGTGGGGCCTCGAACTCGGCAACGCCGACTGCTTCAACGCGTCCAACCCCGCCTACCAGGGCGACCACAACCGGGCCGGGCACCAGCGGACTCCCGACGTGCTCTCGTACGCGCGGGAGGCCCGCGCCAAGGACATGCCGTCCGGCTGGTTCCTGCCCAACGACGGGTACGGCTGCGGCTACACCGACCTGCCCGCCACCGTCGCCGGCGCCAAGGCGCTCGGTTTCCAGACCGGCCTGTGGACCTCGGCCGGCCTGTCGTCGATCGACTACGAGGTCGGCGCCGCCGGCACCCGTGGCGTGAAGACCGACGTCGCCTGGGTCGGCGGCGGCTACCAGAACGCCTTCCGTGGCGTCCAGCAGGCGGTGGACGGCATCGAGCGCAACTCCGACGCGCGTCGCTACGTCTGGACCGTCGACGGGTGGGCCGGCACCCAGCGCAACGCCGTGGTCTGGACCGGTGACACGTACGGCCGGTGGGACGACATGCGGTGGACGGTGCCGGCCGTCGCGGGCGCCGGGTTGTCCGGCTTCAACTACGCCACCGGTGACGTCGACGGGATCTTCGGTGGCAGCCCGAACACCTACGTGCGGGACCTGCAGTGGAAGTCGTTCACGCCGGCGTTCATGACGATGTCCGGTTGGGGGGTGACCAACCCGGCGGCCGGCTACCAGGACAAGCAGCCCTGGCGGTACGCCGAGCCGTACCTGTCGATCAACCGCCGGTACCTCCAGCTCAAGATGCGGCTGATGCCGTACCACTACACGATGAGCCGGGTGGCCAGCGTGACCGGCGTACCGGCGACCCGGGCCCTGGTGCTCGAATATCCCAACGACCCGGTCGCCCGGGGCAACGCCACGTCGGGGCAGTTCATGGCGGGCGACGCGTTCCTGGTGGCGCCGGTGGTCTCCGACACCGAGCTGCGCGACGGCATCTACCTGCCGGCCGGCACCTGGACCGACTACTGGACCGGCCGGGTCTACCAGGGCCCGCTCACACTGAACGGGTACGCCGCGCCGCTCGACCGGCTGCCCCTGTTCGTCAAGGGCGGTTCCATCGTGCCGATGTGGCCGCAGATGAACCACACGGGTGAGAAGCCGGTCTCCACGCTCACCTACGACCTGTATCCGCGCGGTTCGTCGAGCTTCACCCTCTACGAGGACGACGGCATCACCCGCGCCTACCAGAGCGGCGCCTACGCCACCCAGCAGGTCAGCATGACGGCACCGACGTCCGGCACCGGGACGGTCACCGTGGACGTGGGCGCCTCCGTCGGCACGTACGCCGGCAAGCCGTCGTCGCGCTCCTACGAGTTCACCGCGCACCTGGCGGCCGCTCCCCGCGCCGTCACGGTCGCCGGCCAGACCCTGCCGTCGCTCGCCACCCGCGCCGCGTACGACTCGGCGAGCAGCGGCTGGTTCTACGCCGACGGCGTGCTGCGGATCAAGGCCGGGTCGCGGGGCGCCGCGTTCCAGACCCGGATCGACGGCGCGGTGCTCCCGGTCGCCGGCACCAGCACGACGCCGCCGCCGATCCCGCGCGACAACTGGCGACTCGTGTACGCCGACAGCGAGGAGACCAGCGCGGAGAACGGCGCGGCCGGCAATGCCTTCGACGGCAGTACGTCCACCTTCTGGCACAGCGCCTGGTCGACCACGGCCGCACCCCTGCCGCACGAGATCCAACTCGACCTGGGCGCCACGTACCAGGTCGACGGGCTGCGGTACCTGCCCCGGCAGGACGGGGGAGTCAACGGCCGGATCGGCCGCTACGAGGTGTACGTGTCGGACAGCCCGAGCAACTGGGGCACGCCGGTGGCCTCGGGAACCCTCGCCGACACGGCGACGCAGAAGGTGGTGCCGTTCACCGCCGCGCGCAGCGGCCGGTACCTGCGCCTGCGGGCACTGAGCGAGGCCGGTGACCGGGGGCCGTGGACCACGGTGGCCGACCTGACCGTCACCGGCAGAGCTGTGGCGTCGGCGTCGGGGAGTTGACGCGTACACCTGTGGAAGCGAGACGCCGCGGGCTGCTGGAGCAGCCCGCGGCGTCCTGCGACGACGGTCCTAGGAGAGGGACCACTGTTGGCGGGTCGCGCCGGTGGCGGTGCGCTGGACGACGTCCGCCCCGTTGTCGGTGATCGTCCCGTCGAGGTCGAGCACCCGGCCGCTGTTGCGGTTCGTGATGGTGACGTGGGTGCCGACGCGCGTGATCCGCCACTGCTGGTTGGCCGCACCGGTGTACGTCCACTGGATCACGTCGGCGCCGTCCGCCGTCGAGCTGCCGGCCACGTCCAGGGCACGGCCGCTGCGGCGGTTGACGATGCGGTGGTACCCGTTGCCGAGCGGCACGATCGACCACTTCTGGTGCGCGCCACCGTTGTCGGCCCACTGCACGGCGTCGCCGCCGTCACCCGGTGCGGCGACCGCGACCTCGATGACCTTCCCGCTGGCCCGGTTCGTGAGCGTGTAGCTCGCGGTCGGGTCGAACGAGCCGTTGAGGGCGTCGAGTTCCTTCAGGCTGAACCGGACGGTCATGATGTACGGGTAGCTGGTGTCGGCCGGGTCGAAGTATCCGTAGGACGTGAGCACGAACGTCCCGTCGGGCAGCACCACGTTGCCGGCGTAACCGGTGTCGCCGCTCTTGACCGAGGGCGTGAAGTCCTCCAGCAACCGCACCCGGTACTGCCCCTCCCGGGAGTTGACCAGGTCGTCGTACGTGCCGACCCAGGCCACCCAGTCGCCGGCCACCCACGCGCCGGTGTTGCTCACGCTGTTGCGGATGATGTCGCGGAAGGTGATGACGAGCCGACCGGACGCCGGGTCGTACGTGGCGGCGTGCCGTTCGCCCATCAGGGCGCCCTGCATCTCGCGCGGTTCGGTCCAGGTGTTCCCCTCGTCGTTGGAGAACGCGACCATGGCGTTGGTGCGCTTGTGCTGTGCCCGGGCGAGCATCGCGAGCTGGCGACCGTCCGGCGAGCGGATGATCTCGATCTCGCAGAGGCCGGCGTACTTCTCGATGGTGTTGTGCGCGGCGAGCAGCCGGGTCGGCGTGCTCCAGACGGCGTTGCCGGCGGCGTCGAAGGTCAGGTACGTCTTCCAGTTGTTGTAGCCACCGTCGTGGAAGACGCCCAGGTACCGGAAGTCCCACGACCCGTCGGCCTTCTTCAGCCGGACCAGCGTGGCGTGCGCGACGTACCCGGCGAAGCCGGCGTCGGCGAAGTGGTGGGTGAACTCCGACCAGGACCGGCCGCTGTCGTCGGAGTACGCGGTCTTGAACCCGCCCGGACTCGCTGGAAGGCCGCTGACCAGCAGGAGTCGGGTCGCCCCGTTCGGCTTGACCACCTTGTAGAGGGTGGGTGTCTCCTTGCTGGTGGCCCAGCTCGCCGGGGTGGGGAGTCGACCGCTCCAGGTGCGCCCACCGTCGTCGCTGCGCTTCAGGATGATCTGGCCGGTGCCGTGGCCCATGGGGTAGACGGCGAACATCGTGCGGCCGTCGTCGAGCAGGACGGTGTCGGGGTGCCCGAGGTACTGCCCGGCCTGGCGGTCGGTGAGCACCTGACGGCGCGCGTCGTCCTTGAGGTCCAGGAACGGGATCGTGTAGTCGATGCGCATGCTCAGGTCGCTGATCTCGCCCGCCGTCAGCGGGGTTCCGTACACCCGCACGTAGTCCAGGTCACCGCTGTAGTGCCACTGAGCTCCCTGGGCGTCGACGTTGCGGCCGATCCACATGCCGTTCAGGTCCCGGACGTTCGCGAAGAACCGGGTGGAGGGGTGCGTGGCGCGAAGCACCCCGTCGACGTGCAGGCGGGTGCCCTCGGTGCCGACGGTCAGGATGGCGGTGTGCCAGACGCCGTCGTTGTAGGGACCGCCGGTGGCGGTCATCTGGGTGGCGTACGCCCCGTTCTCGCGGTTCTCGAAGTACACCGAGCCGCCGTTGAGGGAGAACGACAGGTTGCTGGAGTCGTCGGCGGTGTGCGAGGCGCTGAAGAAGCTCTTCGCGACGGCGGTGCTGGTGGACCGGAACCGGACGGCGATCGCCCCCTGGGTCAGGTTCGCCACCCTCGACAGGTCGGCCGATTTGTCGAGGAAGGTGCTGCTGCCGTTGAACGCCTGGTTGACCGGGTAGTTCACCGTCGCGGTGGGCGCGGCGTGCCCGGCGGTCGCCGGCACCAACAGGCTGAGCAGGAGCAGCAGGGCGACGGTCGCGGCGGTGCCCGCCCGGGCCGCCGTCCACCGGCCGTTCATCGGGTGATGGTCCATTGCTGTTCGGTACCTCCGCGGTAGGTGGACTGGACGACGGCGGCGCCGTCGGTGGTGGCGGCGTTGGCGACGGTGAGCGCCTTGCCGGAACTCCGGTTGATGATCTTGTAATTGGTGCCGACCGGAATGACGCTCCACAGCTGGTTCGCACCGCCGTGGTACGTCCACTGCACGACGTTCGCCCCGTCGGCGGTGGAGGAGCCGGGCACGTCCAGCACCTTGCCGCTGCTGCGGTTGACGATGCGGTGGTAGCCGCCGCCGGCCTCGACGAGCGTCCAGCGCTGATGTGCCGCGCCGTTGCCCGACCACTGGATGGCGTTCGCGCCGTCCCCGCTGCCCGCCGGCACCTCCAGCACCTTGGCGCTGTTGCGGTTGACCACGCGGTGTTCGGTTGCCGGGTCGAACACCGCGGCCGGGGTCGCCGCCCGGGACACCTCGACCTTGTCCGCCGTGACCGCCGTACCTGACGAACTGGCGTTCCTGCTGTTCAGCACCCGCACCTTGAGGACGTGGGGGCCCTGCGCGAGCTGCCCGCTGGTGAAGACCATCGCCTGGTCCACCCGGGTCGGGGAGTACAGGTCGACGACAGTCTCCGGGCCGCCGTCGATCGAGACGCCCGCCCGGCCGTGGTTCGCCGCCCTGGCGGCGAAGAGCTTGATCTTGTTGCCGGTGAACCGCACCTGGTACGCGCTGTCGAGGGTGCTGCTGTAGTGGTCGTCGCGCTGGAACTGCCTGCTGCCGTTGGCCCCGTAGGACCACGTCCCCGAGTAGCTGAACTGGTTGTCACCGGTCCCCGTGGTGTTGTCGTTGACCTGGACCACGCTCGGCACGCCCGGGGCGTCGCCGATCGCGTCCACCCGGGCGAAGTACGCCTCCACGGTGCTCGACCGGGGGCCGCCCCACAGTCGCTCGGCCAGCACCTCGGTCGGCCGCTTCGCGTACTGGTCGAACCACTCGTCGGTCTGGTGCTCCATCGCGTCCGACCAGCGGGCCATCTGGTAGCCGTTGACCTTCGCGTTCTGGTCCGGCGCCCAGCTCTCGTAGACGTTCTTGGTGTTGACGTAGAGGTTCAGCCCGGGCGTCACGTACAGGGTGCTCTCCGGCACGCCGACGACCGTGTAGCCCAGGTTGTAGAAGTAGTTCAGCGACCCGGTGTACGGGGTGAGGACGATGTTGGTGGCCGGCTTGATGCTGGTCTGCTGGCCGTTCGTCTCCCACCAGTTCCACAACTGCGCCGTCTTGCCGTACGAGCGCACCTTGTCGTTCATCAGGTTCATGAACTCGGTGAAGACGTCACCGGGGTACGGGAAGCCGCGCGCCTGCGCGTAGCTGACCAGCTCGGGGCAGGAGTTCTTGGCGGCGTCGGTCTGGTACTCGTCGCCGCCGATGTGGAATTAGGGGCCGTCGAACAGTGGGACGAACTCCGACAGCAGGTTCATCACGAACGTCCGGGCGTTCTCCTTGGTGAGGTTCAGCGTCCAGCCGCCCCTCTCACCGCCCGGCCAGGGCGCGTAGTCCATCGACGAGCAGGAGAACCTCATCGTCGGGTCGTAGGTCGTCATCGCCGTGGCGTGGCCCGGCAGGTCGATCTCGGGAACGATCGTGATGTGGTAGCGCTTGGCGACGTCCTGCAACCGGCGCAGGTCGGCCTTGCTGTAGGACTGCGCCGAGGCCAGCCCGGGGTACCGGTCGCTGCGCAGCCGGAAGCCGTTCCACTCGGTGAGGTGCAGGCGCAGCGTGTTCAGGCGTAGCCACGCCATCCGGCGGAGCAGGTTCTCGAGGTGGTCCATCTCGTAGAAGTGCCGGCCGACATCGAGCATCACTCCCCGGTCCCGGTACTGCGGGTAGTCCCGGATGGTGCCCGCCGGCACTGTCGTCCTCGTCGCGCTCTGTTTGATCATTTGCAGCAGGGTCTGGGTGCCGTAGTACACGCCGGCCGCCGCGTTCGCGCGGATCACGATGGTCGAGCCGGCGGTCAGCAGGTAGCCCTGATCCCCGATGCCGGCGTCGGTGCTCGCCAGGGTGAGCAGGATGTCGCCGGTCCCGGGCGTCGCCGACGAGACAACCGGTACGTCGGCGCCGCTGATCGCGCCGAGGTCGACGCGCAGCGCCGTCGCGGCTGGTGACAACTGGGCGGCGTGTGCCGGGTCGAGCAGGATCCGGGACGACGGGGCCAGCGTCCAGACGCCGGTCCCTCCGGTCCACTCCCGGACGCTCGGCGCGACCTGGGGCGTCGGGTTGGCCGCCCGCGCCGCCGACGGGACAGCGAGCCCGACGCCGACCAGCAGGGAGGCGAGGAGGAGAGGGAGAAGCCGCTTGTGGGAGGAGAACACGGTCACGTACCTCCGGTCGTTCAGAGCGGAAGGAGATCCTTGACGTTGCCCTGCAACAGGGGCGCGGTGCCGCTGTTGGACTGTGTGCCGACCAGGTGCACAGGCGCGGCGCCGGAGCAGGTGACGGCGAGGTTGGAGAGCGTGCACCCGGAGAGCAGCCACCGGGTACCGAGTAGGTTCGTGGCGCGGATGTCGCTGTACCAGAGGGTGTTGCCGGTGAAGGTCGGTGGCAGGACGCCGTCGACGACGACGCCGGTGCCCGGGTTGCGCTCGACCCCGCCGATGGGGAAGGACAGGGCGGTGCTCCAGCGCACCGGGACGCCACCGTTGCAGTGGTTGACGGTGTTGCCGGTCAGGCTGCCGTGCCCCCAGTTGTCGCTGGCGAGCGCCCCGTACGGGCTGGTCTGGGCGAACGAGTAGTAGGCGCCGTAGCAGCCGACGACGACGTTGCCGTTGATCGTCCAGTTCCCCGACGAGTTCCAGATCGCGAGTCGGCACGAGGTGAAGCTGTTCGCGGTCAACTGTGAGTACTCACTGCGGTCGGCCAGCGAGACACCGAAGTAGCAGCGGTGGAAGGCGTTGCCGCTGACCTTGAGCCGGTAGCCGAAGTAGTCGTCGGCGGCCGATCCGGTGATCGCCAGTCCGGCGCCGCGCCAGTTCGTGAAGTCGCAGTCCAGGATCCGTACGCCGGTACTGCGGCTGATCCGGACGGCGACGTGCGCGAACTGTGGCGCGGTGCCGACCGGGCTGGACTGGCGTCCGAGGAAGTGGACGCCGCTGATGGTGACGCCGCTGCGGCCCACGATGGACAGCGCGCCGCTCTGGTCGGTGGGGACGGTGACGGTCGCGCCGTTGCCGACGATGAGGCAGCGGTCGGGCAGGGCGACCGGAGCGGTGAGGGTGTACGTGGCGCCGGGCGCGAGCTGCACCTGAGGCGTACGGGCGAGGACGGTGTTCCAGTCGTCGGCGACGCCGAGCACCGGGAGGGACGTCGAGGCGATGGCGGCGTCGGCGCGGCCGGGCGGGACGACGGCGGCGAGGGCACCGGCGGCGCCCGCCAGCGCGACCGCGCGGCGGGGGAGGCGTGTGGTCATTGATGTCCTTCGGACAGCGGGGGAATGTCCTACGTCAGATGTCGGACGAACTTACGAGTGATATCGACCCTCGTCAAGAGAGCCGTTGCCCCGCCCTCGGCCGCCGCTCGGCCTCCGGCTCGGTGGCAGCCCGTGCAAGTTGATGCAAAATTCCTGCCAGGTCGGGACCCCGCGCGCCGGGGCTGCTCGAACGCCGCGACGCTCCCCCGATGCGGTGCCCGCAGGGGCGGTGACGGTGTCGGAGCGCTCAGGACCGACCTTGACGCCGCCGGGGTCAGATCCCTAGGGTCTGCAACATCCTGATTGATTCTGGCATCTGAATGTCACGAAAGATCATGCGTGCTCGTGTGGCTGGCATCTTCTGGAAGAGGCGGACATGAAACGAGATCTGAACGGCGGTCCGCCAGACTCCCGGGCGCGCGGCGACCTGATCATCTCGGTGGCGCTCAATCCGGCCCTCGACGTCACCTACACCGTGCCCGACCTGGTGCCGGACACCTCCCACCGGGTGACGGACGTGGTGTCCCGTGCCGGAGGCAAGGGCCTGAACGTCGCCCGGGTCCTGCGGCAGCTGGGCGTCGAGACGATGGTCCTCGGCCTGGCCGGTGGGGCAGCCGGCGAACGGATCGAGGCCGAGCTGGCGACGGCCGGCGTACCGGCGCGATTCACCCGCCTCGACACGGAGACCCGCCGGACGGTGACCGTCCTCGGGCGAGGCACGGCGACCGTCCTCAACGAACCGGGCCCGCGCGTCACCGTCGCCCAGTGGGAGTCGTTCCGAGAGCAGTTCGCCGAGCGGGTCCGGGCGGCACGGGTGGTGGTGCTCTCCGGCAGCCGGCCACCGGGTGTCCCCGAGACCGCGTACCGCGATCTCGTCACCATCGCCCGGGCCGGCGGGGTCCAGACCATCGTGGACACCGACGGCGCCGCGCTGCGGCACGCGCTGGCCGCCGCGCCGACGCTGGTGAAACCCAACGTCCACGAGGCGGCGGAACTGCTCGGCCGCCCGGTGCGCACCCGCGACGACGCCGTGCGGGTGGCGCACCGGCTCGTCCGGCTCGGCGCTGTCGCCGGAGTCGTGTCCCGTGGCGCGGACGGCTTCGTGGCGGTCAACGGCGGGGCCGCCTACAGCGCCCACGCGCCCGAACGGATGGCCGGCAACCCGACCGGTGCCGGTGACGCCCTCGCGGCCGTGCTCGCGTACGGACTGCTCACCCGCATGCCCTGGCGGGACGTCCTCGCCCGAGGCGCTGCCGTCTCGGCGGCCGCCGTCGCCTGCCGGTGGGCCGGCGAGTACGACGCCGTCGTGGCTTCCCGGCTGTTGCCCGGAACCACCGTCGAACAACTGGAAGAGCCCCGCACCGACAGAGAGCAGGAATCGTGTCGCACGTCGCCGCCGAGATAACCTCCCAGCCCGAGACGTGGCGTCGCGCCGTGGATCTGGTCGCCCGACCGGGCGTGGCGCAGGCACTGCCCCAGCCGGGCGAACGCGTCGCCGTGGTGGGCTGCGGCACCTCGTACTTCATGGCCCAGAGTTTCGCGGCGCTGCGCGAGTCGGCGGGCCAGGGGGAGACCGACGCCTTCGCCGCCTCGGAATTCCCCGCCGGGCGACGCTATGACCGGGTCGTCGCCATCACCCGTTCCGGCACCACCACCGAGGTGATCCGACTCCTTGAGCAACTGCCGCCCGGCAGCCGCTCGACAGTGCTCACCACCGACGCCGACCGGCCGGTGACCCGGCTGGTGAGCGACTGCGTCGTCCTCGACTTCGCCGACGAGCAGTCGGTGGTGCAGACCCGCTTCGCCACGACCGCGCTCGCCCTCTGGCGTGCCGGCCTCGGTGCGGACCTGACCGAGACGATCGACCAGGCGCGGGCCCAGCTCGGCACCCCACTGGACCCGGCCGTGGTCGGTCGGGACCAGTTCACCTTCCTCGGCACCGGCTGGACGGTGGGCGTGGCGCACGAGGCCGCCCTGAAACTGCGCGAGGCGGCACAGATGTGGGCCGAGTCGTACCCGGCGATGGAGTTCCGGCACGGTCCGATCAGCGTGGTGGACCACCGGTCCGTGGTCTGGATCTTCGGGCCGGTGGCACCGGGCCTCCTCGAGGACCTGGCACCCACCGGCGCGATCGTGGTGCACGAGGACATCGACGCCATGGCTCACCTCACGACCGCGCAGCGGCTCGCGGTCGAGCTGGCGGTGCGTCGCGGTCTGCATCCGGATCAGCCCCGGCTGCTCACCCGGTCCGTCGTCCTCACCGCTCCGGTCGCCTGAGGCCGCTGATGACCCTCGTTCCCACCGCCGACCTGGTGGCGGCGGCCCAGGCTGCCGGTACCGGCGTGCTCGCGTTCAACGTGATCACGATCGAGTACGCCCAGGCCATCGCCACCGCGGCGGAGCGGGCCGGCCGACCGGCGATCCTGCAGATCAGTCAGAACGCCGCGCGCTACCACTCCGGTGTGTCGGCCATCGCCGCGGCGACGGCCGAGGTCGCCTGGCTGTCCAGCGCCACCCTGTCGCTGCACCTGGACCACGTCGACGACACAACCCTGCTGGAGCGGGCGCCCGACACCGGCTTCAGCTCGGTGATGGTCGACGCGTCAGCGCTGCCGTACGCCGCCAACGTGGCGGCCACCCGCAAGGCGACCGAGTGGGCGCACGACCACCGGTTGTGGGTGGAGGCCGAACTCGGCTACGTCGGCGGTAAACCGGACGCCCCGGCCAGCGCGCACACCGCCGGGGTCCGCACCGACCCGGCCGAGGCCGCCCGCTACGTCGCCGAGACCGGCGTCGACGCGCTGGCGGTCGCGGTGGGCAGCTCGCACGCGATGGCCGACCGGACCGCCTCGCTGGATCTCGACCTGGTGGCCGCGATCCGCGAGGCCGTACCGGTGCCGTTGGTCCTGCACGGCTCCTCCGGGGTGCCGCTGGAGCAGATCCGCGCCGCTGTCGGTCAGGGCATGGTGAAGATCAATGTTGGTACCGCCCTCAACGTGGCGTTCACCGACGCGGTCCGTGGCGTCCTGCCGCACTCTCGCGACCCGCGCCGATATCTCGCCGCCGGCCGGGACGCGGTGACCGAGACTGTCCAGCGGCTGCTCACGCTGCTGCCCGAGGCGTCGTAGCCGCTGCCCCTCGGGGGACTACCCGGGGAAGGCCGGCGAGGGCTCGGACAGGTTGAGCCGCAGCGCGGCCGCGACGGCGCCCAGGGCACCGCCCTCGTCGCCGAACTGGGCCGGCACGACGTCCAGGCGGCGGGTGTGCCGGGGCATCGCCAGCTCGGCGATCGCCGCGCGGACCGGCTCGAGCACCACCTCGCCGGCGTGGGCCAGGGTGCCGCCGATGGCCACCTTGCCCGGATCCAACTGCACCACCATCCCGGACAGAACGCGACCGAGCATCGTCGCGGCGTGCCGCACCACGTCCCGCGCTGTCGGCTCGCCGGCGAGTGCCCGGGCCACCAGGTCGGCCGGGTCCGCGACTGTCACACCACGGCGGGCGCACTGCTCGATGAGCGCCGACGGACGGATCAGCAGTTCCAGGCAACCGCGACCACCGCACGGACAGGGGTCTCCGTCGGGGTCGACGCTGACGTGGCCGATCTCGCCGGCCGCGCCGTTCGCACCCCGGGCGAGTCGGCCGTCGACGATGAGCCCGCCACCGACGCCGTCACTCCACCGGACGTAGATGGCGTCCCGCACGTCACGGGTCGCTCCCCAGGTGCCCTCGGCCAGCGCGGCGAACCGCGAGTTGTTGTCGGTGACGACGGCGACGCCGTAGCGGTCCTGGATGCGCGTGCTGACCTGCTTCGCGGCCACCGACGGGCTGCGGCCGCCCGCGGGGCGCTCCCGGCCGGCCACCAGGCCGGGCAGCCCGAGGCCGATCGCCTCCAGCGCGCGCAGGTCGATGTCGTGTTCCTGCACGAGGTCGTCGATCAGCTTGATCGCGGCGTTGGCGCGCCGGGCCGGCCCCGCCGCCAGCGTGATGGGGCGGCTGCCCCGGGCCAGGATGTCGTGCCCCAGGGTGGCGACGATGACCGTGATCGTCACCCGACCGAGGTCGATGCCGATGATTCGGCCGGCGGACGGGTTGAGGCTGACGGTCGTGGACGGCCGTCCACGACCCCGCTGGCCGGACAGCGCCGGTTCCCGCTCGACGACCACGCCGCGGGCGATGAGGTCGCCGATGATGTCGAACAGGGTGGTGCGGGACAGCCCGGTCAGCCGGATGAGGTCGGCCCGACTGAGCGGGCCGGCGCTGCGGAGCTGGGCCAGCAGCGCCTCCGTGTGCGCCAGCCGCACACGTTGCATGGCATCCGGACGTTCGATCACGGCACCATCATGACCGACGCCTGCTCCCGGGTGTCGTCGCGGCAACCTACGGCGCGGTGGCCGGCGCCGCCACCGGGGCGGCGCCGGCCCGCGGTCAGCTGGCGCGGACGGTGACGGTCAGCGCCGCCTGGACCGGGGCCAGCCCGGCCGAGCGCACCGACAACGTCCCGGTGTACGTCCCCGTCGAACCGAACGTGCGCCGGGACACGACGGTGAACGCGCTGTTGATCTGCATCGCCGGGATGCTCGGCTCGCGCGTCGCGGTCGGCGTCAACGCCTCCACCCGTCCGTCACTCCAGGTGACGGTGGCGGTCAGGTCGGTGCTGCGCAGCCCGGGGGCGGTGACCGTCCAGGTGGCGCCGACCGGTGCGCCGACGACGGCGGCGGCGGACCGGCCGAGCGCCTGTTTGCGCCACGCCACGTCGGCGGTGGGGAAGAAGTTGACGCCCTCGACCGTCAACCGTCCGCCGGCCACCGACAGCCGGGTGGTGAAGTCGGCGTAGTCGCGCTGCGTCTGCGGCGTCCACCCCACCTCGGCGGTGGCGATCAGGCGCGGGAAGCTGTAGTACTGCGCCTGGCCGATCCGGCGGATGAACTCGCCCCACAGGGCCGACTCGACCCCGAGCACGCTGGTCTCGGCGATGTTGGGGATGAAGGTGCCCGGGTCCCAGTTGTAGTGCCGGTCCAGTCCGCACGGTCCGCCGCAGGCCCACGAGCCGCCGAGCGGTTGGCGGGCATCCTGCTTCTGCGGCACGTACGTGTGGGCGGCGGGGGAGAGGACGACCCGGGCGCCACGGCCGGTCACCGCGTTGCTCACCGCCGTGCGGTCACCGTTCCAGTACTGCACCACAGCGTTGTCGCGGGGCAGCGCCGTGCCGGCGTACTCGTTCCAGCCGACCACTGTCTTGCCGAGCGACGCGACGGTAGCGGTGAAGGCGTCGACCATCGCGGTGTAGTTCGCGTGGCTGGTCACGTGCGCCTCGTCGCCGCCGATGTGCAGGTACGGCCCCGGCGTCATGGCGGCGATCTGGGTCAGCACCTGCGTGACGAACTCGTACGTCGTCGCGCTGGCCGAGTCGAGCGTCGAGTAGCCGACGTTGCCGGTGCCGTTGGCCGGTGCGGTCTGCTGGCCGGGTGCCGGCTTGGGCTGGGCGCCGGCCGTGTTGAGCTGGGGGATGGCGTGCAGTGCCGCGTTGGTGTGCCCCGGCATGTCGATCTCCGGGATGACCGTCATGCCGTTCAGGCCGGCGTAGCGCACGATCTCGGCGTAGTCGGCCCTGGTGTAGAAGCCGGTGACGCCCAGTTCGGTGCCCATCAGTTGACCGCTGTCGTTGTAGGTCATGGCGGTGCGCCCGCTGACCGAGGTGAGCCGGCCGTAGTCGATGCCCGCCGGGTTGCTGGTCGGGTTGTCGATGGCGATCCGCCAGCCCTGGTCGTCGGTCAGGTGCAGGTGCAGACGATTGATCTTGTATTGCGCCGCGCTGTCGATGTACGCCTTGACCTCGTTCATCGGGTAGAAGCTGCGGGCGACGTCGAGCATCATCGCGCGGTGGGCGAAGCGCGGGTAGTCGGAGATCGTCACCGCCGGCACCGTCCACGCGGTGTTCACGACGGTGTCGGACTCCACCCACTGCGGCAGGAGTTGGCGCAGCGTCTGCACCCCGTTGAGCGCGCCGTTGGCCGTGTCGGCGCTGATCCGGACCGTGCCGGTGGTGACGACGAGCCGGTATCCCTCGGCGGCGTGCCCGACCGGACCCTTGCCGGCCCCCACCTCGACGACGATGGGCGCGGGCGCGGTGCTCTGGGTGACCACCGGCAGGGCGTACCCGGTGGCGGGGCGGAGCAGCCCGGCGAGGTAGATGGCGGGCGCGGTGGCCTGCGATCCGACCGCGATGACCGGCGTGTTCGGGTTCAACGTGTACGGCGTGCCGCCGTTCTCGGTGAGCGACACCGGTTTGGGCAGCAGGCCCAGTGAGGGTGCCGGCGGGGGCGCGGTGCTGTCCCAGATCTCGAACTCGGAGATCGAGTAGCCGTAGGCCGCCCACCGTTGGTGCCCCTGCATCCGTACGTAGGACACCGGCTGGGCCGAGTTCACGGCGATGACGTCCGTGCGGGGGCAGGTGTCGCGCTGCAGGCGGGTGACGGTGGTCCAGGCGGTGCCGTCGGTGGAGGTTTGCAGGGAGAAGTCACGGGCGCACGCGTTGGGCCAGGTCAGCACCACGTGGTCGACCCGGGCGGCGGACGCCAGCCGGACCTGGACCCAGTTGTCGTCCTGGTACTTGGACGACCAGCGGGTGTTGCGGTCGCCGTCGTTGACGCGCGTGGCGACGAAGTCGGCGCGGTCGAGTTCGACGCTCGACGCGGTGGCGGTGCCGGTGCGGGCCAGGTTCACCGGCGCGGCCATGGCCGGGCTGGCGGCCGTGAGCGGCGCGAGCAGCGACGCGGCGATCACCAGGGCGAGCTTCGCCGCGGTCAGGCGGCGTCTGGGTCCGGTGGTGTGGGGGGAGCGCGGAATCGACATGGGACTCCTCTGTCCGTCGCCCGGCTCGCCGGGGGACTGGTTGCTCGGGTACGCCGCAGTCTGCTGACGCCGTCCAATTTAGTCAATGCCCCGGACAATAAAACGGCGGCCGGTCCGGTCGTGGCCGGGCGTTGTCAGGTGGCCCGGTCACCCCTAGGCTGCCGGCCAGACATCTGACATCTTATGAACCGCCGCACCGCTCCCAGCTCGGGCTTTTTAGTCCGAAGGGTTGACATGAATAGTGCCGTCGCCAAAGATTCGCTTACCTTCAGCGCCGCCGACCGGAGAGGAGCCCCATGTCCGAGCTGGGCTACGGAGCACCACCGTGGCGATAGACGTGCAACCGTCCCCACCCCGAGGTCCGGAAACCACCACTGCGACGTCGCCGCCGCGCCGCGCCGTACCGCTGCTGGTGTGGAACGTGCTCGCCGTCGTACTGGGCGTCGGCATCTGGACCGTGCTGGCCCGGATCGGGGTCTCGGGCCTTCCCGGGCCGCAGGAGGTCGCCGTCCGCGCCGGTGAGCTGACCATGGACGGCACCCTGCTCGACGACAGCCTGGCCAGCCTGCGCCGGGTGCTCATCGGCTTCGCGCTCGGCAGCGCCCTGGCCATCCCGGTCGGCTTCCTCATGGGCTGGTACCGGACCGCGCGCGGCCTGATCGAGCCCTACGTGCAGTTCTTCCGCACCATCCCGCCGCTGGCCGTCATCCCGCTGGCCATCCTGCTCATGGGCATCGGGGAGACCCCGAAGATCTTCGTCATCTTCCTCGCCGCGTTCCTGTCCTGCGTCGTGTCGACGTTCCAGGGTGTGGTGAGCGTCGACAGCACCATGATCAACGCCGCCCGGGTGCTCGGCGCCAACGACGCCGTGGTGTTCCGCCGGGTCGTCGTCCCCGCGTCCACCCCGTTCATCCTGGTCGGCATGCGCGTCGGCCTCGGCGCGGCGTGGGCGACGCTGGTCGCCGCCGAGTTGATCGCCGCCCAGGAGGGCCTCGGCTACCGGATGCAGCAGGCACAGATCTATTACGACCTGCCGAGCATCTTCGTCGGCCTGATCACCATCGGCGTGCTCGGCCTGCTCATGGATCGGCTCCTGCTCGCCGCCGAGAAGCGCCTCACCGGATGGCAGGAACGCCGATGACCGAAAAGATCTCCTTCCGCGCCACCACCCGCACGTTCGAGGTGGGCGGCAAACCGTTCCACGCGCTGCGCGAGGTCGACCTGGACATCGCCGACCGCGAGTTCGTCACAGTGGTCGGCCCGTCCGGCTGCGGCAAGTCGACCCTGATGAACATCGCCGCCGGCCTGGTCGAGCCCACCAGCGGTGAGGTGCTCGTCGACTCACGACCGGTGCGGGGGCCCAGCCCGGAACGCGGCGTCATCTTCCAGCAGTACGCGCTGTTCCCCTGGCTGACGGTCCGCGAGAACGTCGAGTTCGGTCTCCGGATCGCCAAGGTCGGGCGGGCGCAACGGCGAGCACGGGCGCAGCACTTCATCGACCTGGTGGGTCTCGGCGACTTCGCCGACGCGCTGCCCCGGATGCTCTCCGGTGGCATGCGGCAGCGGTGCGCCATCGCCCGCGCGTACGCCGTCGACCCCGGCGTCCTGCTCATGGACGAACCCTTCGGCGCCCTCGACGCCCTCACCCGGGTGCAGATGCAGGACCAGTTGCTGGACACCTGGGGCACCGAGCGACGCACCGTCATGTTCATCACCCACGACGTCGACGAGGCCGTCTACCTCGCCAACCGGGTCGTCGTCATGGCCGCCCGGCCGGGTCGGGTGCAGGAGGTCATCGACGTCGACCTGCCGTACCCGCGAACCGAAGCGGTCCGTCTCTCCCCGGAATTCTCCCGGATCCGCAATCGGGTCTGGCGCGCTGTCTACCACCAGACCCCCCAGGAAGGTGCATCCCGATGAGCCCTCTCTCCCGTCGCGCCCTGCTGACCGGCATCGCCGGTCTCGGCGCCACAGCGGCCCTCGCCGCCTGCGGCGACGACGACAAGTCCGGATCCAGCGGCTCCGGCACCGAAGAGGTGAAGCTCGGCTACATCGCCGACTTCACCGGCGCGAGCCTGATGGCGATCGCCGACGACAAGAAGCTGTGGGACAAGCACGGGCTCAAGCCGGACCTGAAGGTCTTCACCAACGGCCCCCTGCAGGTGCAGGCGCTCGGCGCCGGAGACCTCGACTTCGGCTACCTGGGCCCGGGTGCGATGTGGCTGCCGGCCTCCGGCAAGGCCCGGGTCATCGCCATCAACTCGCTCGGCTTCGCCGACCGGGTCATCGCCAAGCCGGGCATCACCTCCGTCGCCGCGCTCAAGGGCAAGAAGGTCGGCGTGCCGGAGGGCACCTCCGGCGACATGATCGTGCGGCTGGCCCTGCGGCGCGCCGGGCTCTCCATCGACGACGTCCAGAAGGTCACGATGGACGCCAGCACGGTGGTCACCGCGTTCGGGTCCGGCCAGATCGACGCGGCCGGCATCTGGTACCCGCTGATCGGCACCATCAAGAAGCGGGTGCCGGACCTGGTCGAGCTGGCCAAGAACGAGGACTTCTACCCGGACATCAGCTTTCCGTCCGCCTACGTCGGGCGCAACGACGTGGTCACCGGCAAGCCGGAGCTGGTCAAGAAGGTGCTCGCGGTGCTGCGCGCCGCCAACGACGAGCGGGCTGCCGACGTGGACCGTGCCGTCGAGGTGACCGCGAAGTTCCTCAAGTCGGCGCCGGTCGACCAGCTGCGCGCCGAAGCCACCAACGCCCGGTTCCTGCCCTCGGCCGAACTCGCCGCCAAGTCCACCGACGGCACCGTCGCGGGCTGGCTCACCGGCCTCAACGGCCTGTTCAAGGACCTGGGCAAGCTGCCGGACGTGGTCGACCCGAGCGCCTACTACGACGCCGCCGCGTACGCGTCCTGAACCGGTGAGAAAGGACCAACCCGTGCGGCCCAACATCGTCTTCATCATGGCCGACGACCACGCCGCGCACGCTGTGGGCGCCTACGGAAGCAAGATCAACGAGACGCCGCACATCGACCGCATCGCGGCCGGCGGCGCCCTGCTGGAGAACTGCTTCTGCACCAACTCGCTCTGCGCGCCCAGCCGGGCCACCATCCTCACCGGCACCTACAACCACGTCAACGGCGTGCAGACGTTGTCGACCGAGTTCGACAACCGGCAGCTCGTCTTCCCGGAGCTGCTGCGCCGTGCCGGCTACCAGACCGCGCTGGTCGGCAAGTGGCACCTCGGGCACGGCCCGGAGCACGACCCCCGGGGTTTCGACTACTGGGAGGTCGTGCCCGGTCAGGGTCGCTACCGCGACCCCGTGTTCATCGGCATGGACGGCACCGAGCAGGTCCGCCCCGGCTACTGCACGAACATCATCACCGACCTGGCCGTCGACTGGCTCGACCAGCGCGACCAGCAGCGCCCCTTCTGCCTGCTCGTGCACCACAAGGCCCCGCACCGCAACTGGGAGCCCGACGACAAACACCGCGACATGTACGTCGACGACGTGGCCGTACCGGGCTCGTTCGACGACGACCACTCGGGGCACGCCGCCGCCGCCCGGGCCGCCCGGATGCGGGTGGACCGGGACCTGACCGCCAACGACATCAAGGAGATGCTGCCGCCGCACCTGGACCCGGACGAGGCCGCGCTCTGGACCTACCAGCGGTACATCAAGGACTACCTGCGCTGCGTCGCCAGCGTCGACGACAACGTGGGCCGCCTGCTCGACTACCTCGACGAGCACGGGCTGACCGACGACACCATCGTCGTCTACACCTCCGACCAGGGCTTCTTCCTCGGCGACCACGGCTGGTACGACAAGCGGTTCATGTACGAGGAGTCGCTGCGGATGCCGTTTCTGATCCGCTACCCGGCGGAGATCCCGGCCGGCTCCACCACCGGCGCGCTCGCCATGAACGTCGACTTCGCCCAGACGTTCCTCGACTACGCCGGCGTGCCGGCCGACGGCCGCATGCAGGGGCGCTCACTGCGACCGCTGCTGCGCGGCGAGGCCGTCGACGACTGGCGGCAGTCCGTGTACTACCGCTACTGGGAGCACGACGACGACGAGCACCACGTGTGGGCGCACTACGGCGTACGCACCCACGACCACAAGCTGGTCTACTACTACGCCGACGGGCTGGGGCTGCCCGGCACCTCCGCGACGGCACAGGAGCCGGAGTGGGAGCTGTTCGACCTGCGGGCCGACCCGTGGGAGATGCGCAGCGTCTACGACGACCCGGCGTACGCGCGGATCCGGACGGCACTCACCGACGAGCTCGCCCGGGTCCAGCGGGAGTGTGGCGACACCCCGTGGCAGCCGCAGGCGGCGGTCACCGGGTGACGGAGGAACCGACGGGACGAGCCGACCGCCGCTGGCCACGGCGGGTGTACGGGGTGGGCACGGAGCCGGACCCGCGCTTCACCCTCGCCAACGAGCGCACGTTCCTCGCGTGGCTGCGGACCGCGCTGGGTCTCATGGTGGCCGCCGCGGCGGTCAGGGCCTTCGGTGCGGACGGCGCGCAGTGGGCGGCGGTCGTGCTGGCGGTGCTCGCCGTCGGGGTGGCCGTCGAGGCGTTTCCCCGGTGGAGCCGCAACGAACGGGCGCTGCGGCTCCAGCTGCCGCTGCCGTCCACCCCCGTCGTCGCCGTGTCGGCGGCGGGGGTGGTCGTGGCCGGCGTGACGATCGTCGTCGTGGTGCTGATCTGAGGTGACGGAGCCGCCGCGTCTCGCCGACCGGGGGGCGCAGGCCGAACGCACCCTGCTCGCGTGGCTGCGCACCGCGCTGGCGACCGCCGCCGTGCTGCTGGCCGTCGGCCGGGAGCTGGTGCCCCGTCATCCGATCGCCGCGGGGCTCGTGCTGGCCTGCGCGCCGCTCGCCGCCGCGGTGGCCGTGCTGGCGCGACGCCGGTATCGCACCGTACGGCTGCCCACGCACCTGGGCCACCCGGAGGGCGCCGCCCTGCTGGCCGTCGGCACCGTGCTGGTGGTGGCGGGGGGCGTGGCGGTCCTCGCCCATGTCCTCGCCAGGTGAGGTGGGATGCGGCCGTCCCGGGGCGGCGATAGGGGCGCCCCGGGACGGCCGGTACCGGTCAGGCCGTCGATCCGTACAGATTGATCTCGGCGGCGGAGGCGTACCCGGCCCCGTTCGTGGCGCGGGTGGTGCGCAGGCGTACCTGCCGGGCCGTGGTGGGCGTGAAGACCGCTGTCTTCACTGTGCTGCCGGCGCCGAAGGTGCCGGCGGTGACCTGGGTCCAGGTGGTGCCGTCGGTGCTGGTCAGGATCTGGTAGTCGGCGATGGTGCCGTTGGTGCCGCCGTCCTGGCGGGGTAGGTAGTCGAGCCTGTCGATGCGATGGTTGCCGCCGAGGTCGATGGTGATCTGGTGCGGCATGGCGGCGACCCCGCCGACGTAGCGGGTGTGCCAGATGGTGGCCGGGTTGCCGTCGATGGCGTTGGCGGCGACGCCGTTCTCGCCGACGGTCTCGACGCTGTCCGCCGTCGCTGTCCACCGGGTGCGGGGCAGTTGCGGGCTGCTGCCGCCGCCGATCGGCTCGTCGGTCGGGGTGGCCTGGAAGACGGCGACCTCGAACGGCGCGAGGGTGATGCTCACCGGTGCGGCCGGACCCGACACGAAGCCGCCGCGCCGCCCGTCACGCTCGGTGAACCGGTACCGCTGGTGGGTGCCACCGGGCAGCTCGAAGACCGTCTGCGGGTTGACGGTGAAGCTCTGCGCGGACGCCGACGGGTTGCGCAGCATCAGCATCCCCTTCGACGCGCCGGCCGAGGAGTTCCAGGCGGCAGTGCCGTAGACCGCCCCGGCGGCCGGGTCACCGCCGACCCAGTGCACGTCGCTGAGCAACCCCTGGTTGGCCCGTGCCCACCGGGCGTTGGCCGCCACGGTGTCCCAGAACCAGGCCGCGCCCGGCCGGTTCGCGTCGACCAGTGTGTTGCGGACGTACAGCTCCTGAAGGCTGAGCCCGAGCGCGAAATAGGCGCGGATGTCCTGCGACACCTCGGCCTGGACACTGGGCTTGGTCAGGTCGTAGTCGGCGGTGAACTGGGGTGTCCGGTCGGAGAAGATGATGCCGTGGTTCATCAGGCTCAGGATCGGAAACAGCGGGTTCTGTCTGGTGTTGTTGCGGAACGTCTCCGAGTCGCGGTAGTTGACGTAGCGCTGCTGCGCGCTGCCCGCGCCGACCAGGCCCGCGTCGTGCCCGTCACGCCAGATCGAGTCGGTGAACCACAACCAGTACGGCGACCCCCAGGTGCCGACCGTGGCGTTGACGAACACGTCCTTCTGGTGCGCGCGCAGGTCGCCGGTCAACCCGAGCAGGGCCTCGTAGTCGGCGATGTAGTTCGCGTTCGGGCCGGACTGGTAGAGCCCGCCGCCGATGCCGTCCAGCTTGAAGCCGCGTACCCCCTGGTTGTCCATCATGTCGAAGGCGACCGACCGGAACCGGTCGTAGTAGCGGTCGCCGCCGAGCTTGAACTGGCCGCCGCTGTGGGTTTCCAACCGCTGGTCGGCGGGTTTGCTCGCGTTGATGGCCTGGCGGGTGGCGGCGCTGGTGCCGTACCCGCCGAAGGGTGACATCCACACCGACATCGAGGCCCCGTACTGCGCGGCGGCGGCCTTCTGCGGCGCGAAGCCGGTGGGGAACTGGGTCGGGTCGAACGACCACACGTTCAGGTTCGTCTCGTCGACCCGGGGCGTACGCAGATAGTCCCAGCCGTCGTCGACCCAGAAGCTGTCGATGGTGGCCCCCCGGTTGCGCAGCTGGGTGCCGAACAGGTTGATGGCCCGGGTCAGCTCGGCGCTGTCGATGACCTCGCCGGGTGGTTTGAGGTCCAGCCAGCTCTGGTAGTGCAGGAACGTCCGCCGGTCGTGGGCCCGCTCGCGTTGCAGGTAGTACTGGAACGAGCGGCGTAGCTGCCCGGCCGGGGAGACACCGGTGGAGGCGGTGTAGACCCAGGACGTGCCGGCGGTGAGGTCACCGGCGCGGGGCACCGCGATGTCGACGGCGGACCCGTTCACAGTGGCCTTCGCCATCGGGTTCTCGATGCCGACGAACACCGTCTCGCTGCCGGCCGCGCCGTGCACCACCGGGCTGCCGTCGTCGCTGCCCAGCACCCGGGCGTTGGTGAGACCCAGTTCGACCAGGCGCACCGACGTCACGTCGAACGTGCCGGCCACCGAGCGCACGGTGAAGCTGTGCTGCACCGAGTTGGCCCCGCCGCGCAGCCGTACCTGCCACTGCACGTCGAGCGTCCGGGTGCCGCCGCCGTACCGGAAGGTGGTGGTCACCGCCTTGCCGGCGAAGCGTTCCGCCAGCCGTGCCGACCCGGCGTTCGCCGCCAGGTCGCTGACCACCGGACCGGCGGAGACGCTCGTGTTCGCCGCCGTGATGGTGCTGCCGTCGGCCAGGGTGAGGGTGAAGAGCCCGCGCAAGCTCATCGGGACTGTGGCGTTCGCGGCCCGGTTGTCGAACCGGGTCAGCGACACCGTGCTGCCCTGCACGCTCCACGTGCTCGACAGCGCCGCGTTGGCCAGTGTGAAGCTGCCGCCGGAGAGCGACGCCGTCGCCGCGCCCGGCTGGACACCGGGGAAGACCAGGCCGGCGGCGTCGGTGTAGGTCGGGTCCGCCGGGACCGCCGCGCCGGCCGGGGCCGGCTGGCCCCCGACCGTCGCGACGGCACCGGCGACCAGAGTCAGGACGATGGTGGGCACGACGAGCCGCCGTGGCCGTGGTGGGGATGGGGGTGGCAGTGGCGTGTCGTGCGGCATCGTGCCTCCATCGGTGGGTCAGGCGGTGGGGGTGCTCCAGCGCTGGTTGGCGCCGTTGGTGCACGGCCAGAGGATGAGGCGGGTGCCGTTGGCGGTCCCGCCGCCGTTGGCGTCGAGGCACTTGCCGCCGGTGCGGTAGCTGCTGGTGGCGGCGTCGTAGGTCCAGCGCTGGTACGTGGCGGTGGAACAGGTGCGGATCACGATCGCGGTGCCGTCGGTGAGGCTTCCGTTCGCCGGCTCCAGGCACTTGCCCAGTGCGGTGAGGGTGCCGTCGTTGCGGTGGGTCCACGTCTGGTTGGGCCCGCTGTTGCAGTCCCAGAGGTTCACCGAGGTGCCGTCGGTGGTGTTGCTGCCGGGGATGTCGACGCAGCGGCCACTGGCGGTGCCGGTGATGGCGCCCTTCTTCGGCCCGTAGACCTCGAACTCCCAGAGCGAGTAGCCGAAGGTGGTGGCCCGTTGCGTGCCCTGCATGCGCACGTACCGGGCGGTGGTGTTGAGGGCGTGTTCGTCCACCCCGCCGTCCCCGGCGGTGACGGTCACCGCCGTGGTCCAGGTGGTGCCGTTGGTGGAGGTCTGGATCTGGTACGCCCGCGCGTAGGCGGCCTCCCAGCGTAGTGCGACGCGGGACAGTTCCTGGCTGCTGCCGAGGTCGACCTGGATCCAGCTCGGGTCGGTGTAGGCCGACGACCAGCGGGTGCTGATGTCGCCGTCCACCGCCGCCGACGCCGGGAAGCTGGCCGTCTCGGTCGACGACGCGGTCACCGGGCGGTTGGTCGCCAGGTTGCCGGTCGCCACCGCCGGGCCGCCGGGAGCCCGACCGATGCGGTCGATGATCGGGGTGAAGGCGGTGTACGTGGCGACCGGCTTCGGTGAACCCCAGGTCTGCTGGGCGATGACGCGCAGGATGGTCCGGATGCCGGCGGCGATCTGGTCCTCGGTCTCCGCGTCCGGGTAGTCACACCAAATGTGCAGCACCGTGCCGAGGTTGCGGGACGGAGCGTTGACGGTGTTGTTGCCCTGGAAGCGCTCCGGGGTCCAGGTCTCGTACGCCCACGTCACGTTCGGCTTGCTGATGGCGGGGACGTAGTAGGTGGGATCCCACGCCTGGTTGGAGATGGTGTGCCCGCGGTCCAGCAGGGCCTGCGGGGTGATGCCGTAGTTGTACCAGACCTCGACGTGGATGTTGGACGCCGGCCGGATGGTGCCGTCGGTGCCGATGCCGTCGTTCCACATGCGGGTGGTCTTGCCGCCGGCGCGGACGATGTCGTTGGCCCAGTTGATGAAGCCGTAGTAGGTGTCCTTGGCGGTGGCGTTCGCCCCGTAGGTCGCGCGGGCGTACGTCAGCAGCTGCGGGTAGGCGGCGTAGTTGCCGACGTACTCGTCCGCGCCGATGTGCCAGTACCGGCCGGGGAACAGCGGCAGGAACTCGGTGATGAGGTCCCGGGTGAGGGTGTACGCGCCCGGCTTGGACAGGTCGAGGTAGTAGGGGTTGCGGTTGCCGTTGGTGTCGGCGAGTTGCAGGTCCGGGTGGTCGGCCAGGATGGCGTTCATGTGTCCCGGCATGTCGATCTCGGGAATGACCTCGATGTGGTACTGCGCGGCCAGGGCGATGAGGTCGCGGATCTGCTGTTTGGTGTAGTACTGCTCCGACACCACCTCCGGGTGGGTGGTGCTCTCCAACCGGAACCCGAACGTGTCGGACAGGTGCAGGTGCAGCCGGTTCATCTTCAGGTAGGCGAGCTCCTTGACGTGCCGGCGCAGCCAGTCGACAGTGAAGTACTTGCGTCCGACGTCGACCATCATGCCGCGTTCGGACTTGGTCGGGGCGTCGGTGGTCGTACCGGCCGGCACCGTGCTGGACTGCTTGAGCAGTTGCAGCACCGTCCGCGTGCCGTAGAAGGCGCCGGTGTCGGTCGAGCCCTGGATGGCGATGCTCGACCCGACGGTCATCGTGTAACCCTCGGCGGGTTGGCTGCCGCCCAGGGTCAGCCGGATGTCGCCGGTGGCCGCGGTTCCGGTGGTGACCGCGACGGTGCGGCCGGTCAGGTCCCGCAGGTCGGCGGCGAAGGTGGCCGCGTCGTCGTTGAGCTGGGCGGTGTAGGCGGGGTCGACAACGATGCGGGTGGCGGCCCCGAAGGTGTAGCTGCCGGTGCCCGCCGTCCACTGCTTCAGTGCCGGGATCACCTGGAGGTCACCCGGTACGGCCGAGGCCGGGGTGACCGCCGTGACCGGCACGGTCAGCAGTGCGGCGGCCAGTGCTCCCACCGCTCCGGTGACGCTGATACGTCGAAGACGCATGAACCGTTCCTCTCGGGAAAAGGGTTGGGAATCAGCAGGACGCCGGGTTGGCGGTGCTGTCGGTCGCGTACGCGGTGAGCGTCGCGATCTGCGGTACGCCGCGCGCGGCGGTGACCCGCAGCCGCAGCCGGTCACTCGTCACGGCGGTGGACAGCGCAACGATCCGCTTGTAGCCGACCGTCGCGGCGGCGGCGACCTGTTGCCAGCCCCCGTTGATCCAGGCGTCCACGGCGAACGCCTCGACGCGCTGGCCGTTGCCGACCGACTCCTGCACCAGGACCCGGTCGAACGTGCGGGCCCGGCAGGCCGTCAGCTCGACCGCGCCGGTGAGGGCGCCGCCCGAGGGCGACCAGGACGTGCCCAGGGCCGCGTCGGTGAGGGCGGCGTGGGTGCCGGTCGCACCCGCCTTGGCGAACAGCTCCCGGCCGTACCGGGCGCGTTGCGCGGTGCCGAACCCGTCGAGGGCGCTGACGTCCGGCGCGTCGATCACGCCGGCCCGGTTCGGCGGGACGTTGAGCAGCAGGTTGGCGTTGCGGCCCACCGCGTTCTCGTAGAGCTGCATCAGGGCGGCCGGCTGCTTGACCGAGCCGTTCTGGCCGGAGTGCCAGAACCAGCCGGGCCGGATCGACACGTCCGCCTCGGCCGGGTACCACGACAGGTAGGTGATCGAGCCCAGGTTGCGGCCGATCAGCGCGCTGGAACCCAGGTCACTCGACGCGGCACCGGTGAGCATGTCGTCGTCCCGGTTGAGCGCACCGGGATCGGTGCCCCGGAACGGCAGCGCGCTCCACTCGTCGGCCCGGAACGCCCCGGACTCGGAACCGACCCAGCGCACGTCCGGCCCGTTGATCGCGATCGTGGCGTTCGGTTGCAGGGCCCGGATCAGCCGGTACCAGTCACCGACCTGGTACGGCTGCGGGTACGCGGTGTACGGGTTGGCGCCGTCGAACCACACCTCGGCCATCGGCCCGTACTCGGTGAGCAGCTCGTAGAGCTGGTTGAGGAAGTAGGCGTTGTAGTCGTCGGCCTGGTACGCGTACGTCTGAGTCGGGGTGCGGGTGTCCCCGGCGACGAGCGTGGGGATGGTGACGCTCCGTTTGGCGCTGCCGTTGCCGAACCGGTCGCCACCGCGTCGGCCCGGGATCTCCGCGCCGTCGGCGGGGGAGAGGTAGAAGCCGACGGCGAGACCTGCCGCGCGGGCGGCGTCGACGGTGGCCCGCAGGATGTCGCTCTGGCTGGTACGACCCCACCAGGGGCTGCTGCGCACCGAGTGGGTGCTGTAGCGCGACGGGTAGAGCAGGAACCCGTCGTGGTGCTTGACGGTGAGGATGACCTGCTTGAACCCGTTGCGCTTGAGCACATCTATCCACTGGGCGGGGTTGACTGTCGTCGGGTTGAACTGGGCCGGGTCCTCGTTCCCGCTGCCCCACTCGACGTCGGTGAAGGTGTTCATGCCGTAGTGCAGGAACGCCGTCAGTTCCCGTTGCTGCCAGGCCAGTTGGGCGGCCGACGGGGTGACCTGGGCCGCCTTCTGCCGGATCCGGTCGAGGGTGTCGCACCGCTCGACGGTGATGACGGTGGCCGGGGTGACCGGGCCGCTGCTGCCCGGGTCGCCCGCGCAGCCGGGCGGCGGCGGGGTGCCCCCGCAGACCGGCGCGTCGAGCTGGAAGTCGACCGGACCGGCGGCGCCGGTCATCGTCGCGAGGGCGATGGCGTCCACAGTGCCGTGCCAGCCACGGTTACGGGTTCCGGCGTCGTTGCCGAAGGTCAGCAGGCCCTGCGAGGCGTTGGCCGCGGCCACCGGCGTGGTGACGGTGCTGCCCACCTGGCAGCCGTTGACGTACGCGACGAGCCGGGCCGCGGTGTCGCTCACGTACTCGTAGGCCAACGCCACGTGGGTGTCCTGCGTGTCGGCCAGGTTCGGCCCGCTCTGCCGGGTGTCGTGGTACGGCGCGTCCGGTCCGTACATACCGAACTCGGTGGTGGTCTGCGAGCCGCTGGCGTAGCGGTAGTAGCCCCCGCCGGCGAGGCTGAGCACCGTGTCGAAGCTCAGCGTGGCGGCGCTCTGGCGGCGTACCACCGCCTCGGCCAGCAGGCTCCGGTTGACGTACTTCGTGCTGGTCACCGGGATTCGTGGGGAGAACCCGACGCCGGTGCCACCCCCGGTGAGCGTGACGGCCGAACCGCTGATCGTCTCGCTGCCGGCCAGTCGGGTGAGCTGCCCGTCGACCAGCTCACCCGTCGACGGCGTGTAACCGGTGGTGGAGGTGAAGGTGCCGCTGAAGCCGACGTCGAGAAGCGGTTGGTAGTCGGCGGCGGCGACGCGCCACTGCTGGTTGGTGGCCGTGCCGCAGGGCCAGAGGATGACGGCGGTGTTGTTGGTGGTGCCGCCGCCGTTGGCGTCGAGGCAGGTGCCGGTGGCCTGGTTGCGCAGGGTTCTCGCGGTGGTGTCGTAGGTCCATCGTTGGTTGGTGGCGGTGCCGCAGGTGGTGATGGTCGCTGCGGCACCGTTGGTGGTGCTGGCGGCGGCGAGGCACTTGCCACGGTTACGGATGGTGTTGTCGGCCTCGCGGGTCCAGATCTGGTTGGTGGCGGCGGAGCAGTCCCAGAGGATGAGGGCGGTGCCGTCGGTGGTGGCACCGCCGGGCACGTCGACGCAGCGCCCACTGGCCACCCCCGTGATCGTGGCGTTCCCCGGGGCGGCGGCGGCCGGTGCCGCCGGTGGGGTGAGCTGGACCAGGCAGGTGGCGAGCACTGCCAGAGCGGCCAGGGCGGCACCGCTCGCGCGCGCGGGATGGCGGCGCAGGGTACGGGTCATGGTGGTGTCCTCTCCGGGAACGGGCAGGGAGGGGCGGTGCGGTTGGGTGGCGGCTGGGCCCGGCGCTACATCAGCCACTGCTGGTTGGTGGCGGTGGTGCAGGGCCAGAGGATGACGGCGGTGTTGTTGGTGGTGCCGCCGCCGTTGGCGTCGAGGCAGGTGCCGGTGGCCTGGTTGCGCAGGGTTCTCGCGGTGGTGTCGTACGTCCATCGTTGGCTGGTGGCGGTGCCGCAGGTGGTGATGGTTGCGGCGGCACCGTTGGTGGTGCTCGCGGCGGCGAGGCACTTGCCACGGTTACGGATGGTGTTGTCGGCCTCGCGGGTCCAGACCTGGTTGGCCGCTCCGGAGCAGTCCCACAGGATGAGGGCGGTCCCGTCGGCGGTGGCCGCACCCGGCACGTCGACGCAGCGTCCACTCGCCACACCGGCGATCGTGCCGGTCGCGGCCGTGGAGACGGCCTGGTAGCGGTGCCCGGCCACGGCTGTGAACGTCACCTGGCTGCCCGATCGGGTCACCGGCACGGTCTGGTTGGTGGTCAGGTCGACCAGCGACGCGGTCGCCAGCATCGGGTTACGAACCGTCAGGGTGCCGCCGCTGCCGGCGGTCAACGTGATCCGCGTGGCCAGCCGGTTGCGCCACTCGGTGTCCACAGTGACGTTGCCGCGTGCCCGCAGACCGCTGACCGAGCCGGTGGGCCAGGCCGCCGGCACGGCGGGCAGGACGTCAACGACGCCGTTCTGGCTCTGCAACAGCATCTCCGCCATTCCGGCGGTGGCCCCGAAGTTGCCGTCGATCTGGAACGGCGGGTGGGTGTCGAACAGGTTGGCGAGCGTGCTGCTCTTGAGCTGCTCGCTGAGCATCTTGTGGGCGTGGTCGCCGTCGAGCAGCCGAGCCCAGAAATTGATCTTCCAGGCCTTGCTCCAGCCGGTGCCACCGTCGCCGCGTGCGGTGAGGGACACCTTGGCGGCGTTAGCCAGGGCCGGGGTGGTCAGCGGCGAGATCTGCCGGCCCGGGTGCAGGGCGTACAGGTGCGAGACGTGCCGGTGGTCGTTCGTGGGGCTGTCCCAGTCCGCCTTCCACTCCTGCAACTGGCCCCAGGAACCGACCCGCAGGCCGGGGTCGAGCTTGCTCAGCGTGCTCTGCCACTGCGCCCGCAGCGTGGTGTCGACGCCGAGCGTGCTGCTCGCCTCGATGGTGTTGGTGAGCAGGTCCCACACGATCTGCTCGCTCATCGCCGCGCCGGCCGAGAAATCACCCTGCTCGGGCGAGTAGCTGGGCGTCACGACCAGTTTGCCGTCGCGCGGGTCGACCCGCAGGTTGGCCCGCCAGAACTCGGCGGCCTCCTTCATCGCCGGGTACGCCTGATCGCGCAGGAACGTGGTGTCGCGGGTGAAGCGGTAGTGCTCGTAGAGGTGCTGGCACAACCACGCGGCAGCCTCCGGGAACCAGAAGGCGGTGGCCCAGTCCTGCACGCCGGTGAAGCCGCACGGGTTGGTGCTGAGGTGGGTGACCCAGCCGGTCGTGCCGTAGATGTTCTGCGCGGTGGCCCGGCCGGGTGCCCGCAGCGCGTCGATGAAGTCGAACAGCGGCGTGGCGGTCTCGGTGAGGTTCGTGGTCTCCGCCGGCCAGTAGTTCATCTGGACGTTGATGTTGGTGTGGTAGTCGGCCTGCCAGGGCGGGTTGTTGGAGTTGTTCCAGATGCCCTGGAGGTTGGCCGGCAGCGAGCCACCGCGCGACGACGCGATGAGCAGATACCGGCCGAAGGAGAAGTACAGCGACTCCAGTGCCCGGTCCTGGGCCCGTCCGGCGGCGCCCGTGTACGCCGACCGCAGTTCGTCGGTCGGGATGTTCGGCATCTGCCCGCCCACGTTGAGCCGGACGCGGTCGAAGAGGTTCTTGTAGTCGGCGAGATGTGCCGTGCGCAGTGCCGTCCAGGTGGAGGCCGCCGCGCCGTCGACCGCCTGGGTGACCCGGCTGTGCGGGTCGGCGCCGCGGTAGGTGGGGTAGGTGTCGGCGTACGACGTCGCGGCGGACAGCACGATGAACGCCGAGTCGGCGCCGGTGACGGTGATCCGGTCGGTGCCGTCGGTCCGGGTGCCGCCGGTGGTCACCACCCGGTACTGGGTCTCGTGGATCAGCCCGTTGCCGGGCAGTGCGCCCCGGGTGGTGATCCGGCCGTTGGCCACCGTCACGGCGCTGCCGGACTGGGCCGAGACGGGACGCAGGACGAAGGAGACCTTCCCGGTCTGGCTGGCCGAGAGCCGGGAGGCGATCACGTTGCGCGGGTAGCTGGCGAAGTACTCCCGCTGGTAGGTCACCCCGCCGTGGGAGTACGCGACGCGGGCGGTGCCCTCGGCGAGGTCCAGCTCGCGTCGGTAGTCGCTCACGGTGGCCGGGGCGCCGGTCATGTCGAGGTACATGTCGGCGAGGTTCTGGTAGGAGCCGAACCCGGTCGCCGGTTGCCCGAGCGCGGTGGCGACCGCGCCGGGCGCCATCCGTCCGTCCCGGTCGATCTGGGCCTGCACGGCGGCCAGGGCTCCGGGCCGTGGTGACGTCCAGTTGCCGTGGTGGTATCCGGTGGCGCCGGGTCCACCCGTCCACAGGCTCTTCTCGTTGAGCTGAAGGCGTTCGGTCTGGACGCCCCCGAAGATCATGGCGCCGAGCGCGCCGTTGCCCACCGGCAGCGCGTTGCTCTCCCAGTTGGCGGCGGGTTCGTCGTACCAGAGCGCGAGGGCGGGGTCGCTGGCGGCGGCCCCGGCTGGAGCCGCGCTGACGGACACAGACGTCAGGCACGCGGCCACGAGAAGGGATGCGGCTGCGGCCCGCAGGACCGTCCGGAAACTGCCGGTCTCGAACATAGGGCCTCCTCTATGTGAGAGGAGTTAACATGGGATGTTTATTTTTGTCAATGGATCGGATTCGTCCACATGATGCGCTGACTTGCGGAGAGGCGGCGACCTTGACGGGCAGCCCGTCAGGTCATCTCGATCTGTTGCCGGATGGGCGAACACCTGGTACACATCAGATGTCGGAGGTCGTAGACGCGGAAACACCCGATGTTTGCGGGAGGCGGCTGGTCCTGTGGGTTGACCTGACCGGCCCCGGGGCGGGGGCCGGCGTCACGGCTTTCGACTGCCGATCTGCCTGCTCGCCGGCAGCTGCGGGCGGGGGCACCGCCGCGCGCGTCTGCCAGCTCAGGGTGTAATCCTCCCGGTCACGGCAACGGCTCACCCCTACCCGGAGGCAGCGATGGCGCTCACCGACGAGGCGATCGGCAAGATCAAGAACATGATCACCTCGGGCGAACTCGGCCCCGGCGATCGACTGCCCAAGGAGGCGGACCTGGCCCGCCGGCTCGGCCTGTCCCGCAACTCCCTACGGGAAGCGGTGAAGGCGCTGTCCATCATCCGTGTCCTGGACGTCCGCCAGGGCGACGGCACCTATGTCACCAGCCTCGCCCCACAGTTGCTGCTCGACATGCTCGGCTTCGTCGTGGATTTCCACCGCGACGACACCGTGCTGGAGTTCCTGGAGGTCCGGCGGATCCTCGAGCCCGCCGCCACGGCGTTGGCAGCGCAACGGATGGGTGCCGAGGCGATCGCCAACCTTCAGGCCGTCCTCGACGACGTCGGCGACACCAGCGACGTGGAGACGCTGGTCGCCAACGACCTGGAATTCCACCGCCAGATCGCCGTCGGCGCCGGAAACGCCGTGCTGTGCTCGCTGCTTGACGGGCTCTCCGGCTCCACCACCCGGGCCCGCATCTGGCGTGGTGTCACCCAGGAGGGCGCCGTCACCCGAACCCGTGAGCAGCACCAGGCGATCGTCGACGCGATCACGGCCGGGCAGGCCGATCTGGCGCGCTCCTGGGCCACAGTGCACGTCGCCGGTGTCGAGGAGTGGCTCCGCCGGGCACTGTGACCGATCCCGCTCGGTGCCGCGGCGATCCCGGCGCTGCGGTGACGGTTCGTCGAACGTCTCAGGGCGGCGACGGTCTCCTGTGTACGAGACACAGGGGACGGTGCGCCGCCGCTGGACCGCGGATGGACGGCGGGTGCCCGACGTCAGGCCCGCACGACGCGGGCGATGCTGGCCCGGATGGGCGCGTAGTGCTCGGCGATGGCAGCCTGCAGACGCGCCACGTCCCCGGCGGCGACCGCCTGCACGATCGCCCGGTGCCGCTGGGCGGTGATCAACCGGTCCTCCGGCTCGGTGCGCAGCGTCGGAGCGACGATGGCCTGCACCTGCCAGAACGCCTCGGTCAGCTGGAGGATCAGGTCGTTGCCGAGGGGTTCCAGCAGCTTCACGTGGAAGGCTCGGTCGACGTCGAGGAAGTCCATGCCCTGGGCGGCCAGGCTCTCCATCTCGTCGGCGAGCGCGGAGAGGGCGGCCTGGTGCTCGCTGTCGAGGACGGCGATGACCTGGGCCGCCAGCCCCTGTTCGAGGGTCTGCCGGACGTCGACGACCTGCCCCAGCACGTGATGGTCCTCCTCGCCGCTGAGCAGGCCGCGGAAGGTCAGGCCCTCCACGAGCGCGGCGAGGGACATGCGGCCGACGAAGGTGCCGTGCCCGTGCCGCACCTCGACGATGTCGAGGGCGGAGAGAATCTTGACGGCCTCGCGGACGCTTGAGCGGCTCGCGCCCACCGCCTCGCACAGCTCCGCCTCGGTGGGCAGGATGTCCCCCGGCTTGAGGCGGTTGCGCAGGATGTACTCCTTGATCTTGGCCCCCACCTCCTGCCGGCGGGGACCGGGGCGCTCCGCACCGCGTAGCGGGGATGCGTCAATGGTCGTCATCTGCCACTTGCCCTTCGTTCACGGATCTGACACGCTCACCCTATCGGCATCAGATGTCTGACGTCAGACCCCATTATCTTCGAATCCCTCAGCGCGAGCAGCACCGCGAGCGCATGAAGAGCCTATGGAGGCAGCTACGTGAGCACCACCATTGAGCCAAAGGAGAGTCGGCGCTGCCCCCCGCGCCGGCTCCGTTCGTTGGCAGTCGCGTCCACCGCGGCAACCCTCGCTCTCGGACTCGTCGCCTGCAGCGGCGGCCCGGCCTCGACCAACGCCGTCGAGGGAAGCGGGGGGAAGAAGTCCATCGAGACCACCCTCGCGTTCACCCTCTCTAGCGGGTTCGACCCGGGGAACGCCTCGTCGGCGGTGGCGACGGCGGTCAACCAGCACATCTTCGAGGGCCTGATCGATCTTGACCCGGTTACCCGGGAACCTTACCGCGCGCTCGCCAAGGAAGACCCGGTGGCCAGCGCCGACGGGCTCACCTACACGGTGGCGGTGCGCGACGGCGCCAAGTTCTCCGACGGCACCCCCGTCACCGCCGAGGACGTCGCCTGGTCCTTCACCCGCGTGCTGAAGCCGGCCGACCCCAAGGCCCCGCCGCTGATGCAGGGGTTCGTGTCGTTCATCGACTCGGTGACCGCCAAGGACGCGACGACGGCCGAGTTCAAGCTCAAGTACCCGTTCGCCCTGTTCGCCGAGCGGATCGCCGTCATCAAGGTGCTGCCGAAGGCGAAGACCGCCGACCCGGCCGCGTCGAAGGCGTTCGACACGGCGCCGATCGGCTCCGGCCCGTTCAAGCTGGACAGCGCGTCCAAGGAATCGGGCGTCAAGCTCAGCACGAACCCGAACTACAACGGCCCGCGTCCGGCCAAGGTCGAGACGATGACCTGGAACACCACCTCCGAGGCCTCCGCCAGGGTGTCGGACCTGCAGGGCGGTCGTGTCCAGGCCATCGAGTCGGTGCCGTACCTGAACGTCGACTCGCTCAAGGACAAGTACACCGTCGATGTGAAGCAGGCCTTCAACCAGGTCTTCCTCATGTTCAACTCGTCGGCGGCGCCGTTCAGTGACAAGCGGGTGCGCCAGGCGCTGCACTACGCGATCAACAAGGACGAGGTCATCAAGACCGCCCTCAACGGCTACGGCACCCCGGCGACGAGCTACCTGGACGAGGGCAACAAGGACTACCAGAAGGCCGCCACCGTCTACGACTACAACCTGGAGAAGGCCAAGAGCCTGCTTCAGGAGGCCGGTGTCACGAACCTGTCGTTCCAGCTCGACACCACCGACAACTCGGTAGTGAAGGACGTCGCGCCGCTGGTCATCGAGCAGTGGAAGAAGATCGGCGTCACCGCCAGCCTGAACACGGTGCCGTCCTCGGCCATCTACGGTGACATCGTTCCGAAGGACACCTTCCGGGTGCTGATGGCCACCGGTGACCCCAGCGTCTTCGGCGTCGACACCGACCTGCTGATGCGCTGGTTCTACTACGGCGAGACCTGGCCGGGGCAGCGTTACCGGTGGAGCGCCGCGGACCGTAAGGCCATGGCCGAGCTGCTCGACAAGGCGGCGCAGACCTCCGACGAGGCGGCCCGCAAGGCGCTGTGGAAGCAGGCCCTGGACAAGGTGGCCGACGAGGCCCCGCTGTACCCGATCCTGCACACCAAGGTCGTCACCGCGTACGACCCGGCGAAGCTCTCCGACTTCTCGGGCGCGGCGACCACCGGTCTGTACTTCCTGGGCTCCAGCCGAAAGGGCTGAGCTCCGCCTCGGGGGCCCGGACCCCGACCCCTCCGCGTCCCGCCCAGCCCCTGTCCCTCGGGCTGGGCGGGACGTCCCGGCGGCCCTCGACGAGAGAAAGACACCATGCTGAGCGTTCTGAGCCTGGTCACGCGACGACTCCTGACCCTGATACCGCTGGTGCTGGGCATCACGATCTTCGTATTCGTGATCATGCAGTTCTCCCCGATCGATCCCGCGCTGTCCGTCCTCGGTGACCAGGCGACCCCCGCACAGGTGGCCGCGTTCAAGGCCGCCAACGGGCTCGACGACCCGCTGCCCCTGCGCTACCTGCACTTCCTGGGTGACCTGCTCCGGGGTGATCTCGGCGTGACCTTCCCGCCGTCCGTCCCGGTCGCCGACAAGATCGCCACCGCGCTGCCGCTGACGATCCAGCTGACGGCCCTCGGGATCGTCGGCGCGCTGGTCATCGCGCTGGCCCTCGGTATCCCCGCCGCGCTGTACCGCGACCGCTGGCCCGACCAGGTCATCCGGTTCGTCTCGATGGCCGGCATCGCCATGCCGTCGTTCTGGCTCGCCCTCCTGCTCATCCAGGAGCTGTCGGTCCGCCGCCCCGTCTTCCCGACCGGTGGGTACGTCAACCCCGTCGACTCGTTCTCCCTCTGGTTGCAGTCCCTCGCCATGCCCGCGCTGGCGCTCGCCGTGCCGGTCGGCTGCTCACTGGCCAGAATCGTGCGCACGTCCATGGTCGAGGAGCTCGACAAGGACTACGTGCGTACCGCCATCGGCGCCGGGCTGCCGCCCCGCGTGGTGATCGGACGCAACGTGCTGCGCAACGCGCTCGTCAACCCGCTCACCGTGCTGGGCCTGCGGATCGGCTACCTGCTGGGCGGCACCGTCGTGATCGAGGCGATCTTCTCGTTGCCCGGCATGGGCACCCAGATCATGAGCGCGGTGCAGCAGAACGACACAGCCCTCGCGCAGGGCACCGTGCTGACCATCGCCATCTGCTTCGTCCTCGTGAACCTGGTGGTCGACATCCTCTACCTCTTCGCCAACCCTCGACTGCGCGGAGCCCACTGATGCGTCGCACACTCACCGCCCGGCTGTCGGCCCCCGGCATCGCCTTCAAACGGCTCAGCGTCACGGCCCGGATCGCACTGAGCTTCGTCCTGCTCATCGTCGTCGTGGGCATCTTCGCGCCGCTGATCCTGCGGCACGACCCCGCGCAGGCCGGGCTCGGTCCCGCGCTCACCGGGCCGAACGGTGACTACTGGTTCGGCCTGGACAAGCTCGGACGCGACGTGTTCTCGCGGCTGGTCGCCGGCACCCGACGGTCGTTGATCGTGGGCTTCGGCAGCGCCGGTATCGCCCTGGTGGTCGGCGCCATCCTGGGCGCGCTGGCCGGAACCAGCCGGCCCGCCGTCGACGAGGTGGTGATGCGCTGCCTCGACGTCGTCATGGCCTTCCCCGCCATCGTGCTCTCCGCCCTGCTGATCATCTCGTTCGGCAAGAACAGCCTCGTGGTCCTCGTGGTCGCGATCGGCTTCGTCTTCGTGCCGTCGATCGCGCGGATCGTGCGCGCCAACGTGCTCTCGCAGTACCGCGAGGACTACGTCGCGGCCGAACGGATCATCGGCGCGCGGCGACCGCACATCCTCTGGCGGCACATCCTGCGCAACTGCGCCGCCCCGATCCTCGTCTTCGTCACCGTCATGGTCGCCGACGCCATCGTGTTCGAGGCGTCGCTCTCCTTCATCGGTGGCGGGCTGGCACCCCAGGAGGCGGCGTCCTCGTGGGGCTCGGTGATCGCCTTCGGCAAGGAGATGGTCCAGATCGGTGGCTGGTGGGCCACGTTCTTCCCCGGCCTGCTGATCCTGCTCACCGTGCTCGCCCTGAACGTGCTCTCCGAGGGGATGTCCGACGCCTGGGCCGCCCCGGCGGCGCGGCGCGCCACCACCACGAAGAAGGGCGACGCGCAGGAGGAGGCGCAGCCCGGCTCCGGTGAGGTGGTGCAACTGCCCGGCCTGGCCGAGGCGGCGCAGCGGCTGCGCGAGCGGGCCCGCCCGCTCCCGCAGGGCGAGCCCGTCCTGGAGGTCCGCAACCTGTCGATCGGGTTCGAGGGGCGCCACCGCGGCGTCGACATCGTCGACGACCTGACCTTCGACGTGCGCCCCGGCGAGGTCCTCGGCCTGGTGGGGGAGTCCGGCTCCGGCAAGTCGCTGACCTCCCTCGCCGTGATGGGCCTGCTGCCGCAGGGCGCCCGGGTACGCGGCGAGGTCCGCTTCGCGGGCACCGACCTGCTGACGGTGAGCACCAAACGACGCCGTGCCCTGATGGGGCGCGAGATCGCGATGGTCTACCAGGACGCCCTCTCGGCGTTGAACCCGTCACTGCGCATCGGCCCCCAGCTCGCGCAGATGATCAGCCGTGGCGGCACCCGGTCGGCCCAGGAGCTGATGGAACTGGTCGGTCTGGACGCGCAGCGCACCCTGTCCGCGTACCCGCACGAACTCTCCGGTGGGCAGCGGCAGCGTGTCGTGATCGCGATGGCGCTGTCCCGGGACCCGCGGCTCATCATCGCCGACGAGCCGACCACCGCGCTCGACGTCACGGTCCAGGCGCAGGTCATGGAGCTGCTGCTGCGGCTGCGCGGCCAGCTCGGCTTCGCGCTGATCCTGGTCAGCCACGATCTCGCGCTGGTCAGCGACGTCGCGGACCGGGTCGTGGTGATGTACGGCGGGCAGATCGTCGAGAGCGGCGTCACCGCCGACGTGGTCGGCGCGCCGGCGCACCACTACGCGCGTGGACTTCTCGGTTCCGTGCTGTCCCTGGAGGCCGGCGCGGACCGGCTCACCCAGATCCGCGGTGTGGTGCCGTCGCCAGCCGACTTCCCGGCGGGGTGCCGGTTCGCCGACCGCTGCCCGATGGCCAGCGAGGTCTGCCGGGAACAGACGCCCCGGCTGGAGGGCGACGCCGCCCACCGGTACGCCTGCCACCACCCGGCCGTCACCGTCAGGGAAGAGGAGCTGACCCGATGAGCGCGTCCCACGAGTCGATCGTCGAACTGCGTGACGTGCACGTGGTCCACCGCACCCGAGGGGGTGGCCTGTTCGGCCGCGAGCGGGTGTACGCCCTCACCGGCGCGGACCTGAGCGTGCGTGCCGGCGAGACGATCGGCGTCGTCGGCGAGTCCGGCTGCGGCAAGTCCACGATGGCCAAGGTGCTGGTGGGCCTGCAACGGCCGACGAGCGGCACTGTCGCCTTCGCCGGCAAGGACGTGTGGTCGATGAGCGCGGCGGAACGCCGACTGCACATCGGCGCCGGCGTCGGCATGATCTTCCAGGATCCGGCCACGTCGCTGAACCGGCGGATGCCGGTCCGCGACATCCTGCGCGACCCGCTCGACGTGCACCGTCGCGGCACCCGCACCACCCGCGAGGAGCGGGTCAGGGAACTGATGGCTCTGGTGGGGCTGCCCCGGTCGGTCGCCGACGTGCTGCCCAGCCAGCTCTCCGGTGGCCAACGCCAGCGGGTGTCCATCGCGCGTGCCCTGGCCCTGGAGCCGGGGCTGGTCATCGCCGACGAGCCGACCAGCGCCCTCGACGTGTCGGTCCGGGCGCAGATCCTCAACCTGCTCCTGGACCTCAAGGAGCGGCTGAACCTGGCCATGGTCTTCGTCTCGCACGACATCCAGACGGTCAAGCGGATCAGTGACCGGGTGGTCACCATGTACCTCGGCCGGATCGTGGAGCAGACACCCGCCGCCGGGCTCCCCGAGGTCGCCCAGCACCCGTACACCCGGGCGCTCTTCTCCGCCACGCCGGGGCTGCTCTCGCCGCTCGACCCGATCCCGCTCGTCGGCCCCGTCCCGCTCGCGACCCGCCCGCCCACCGGCTGCCCGTTCCGCACCCGCTGCTGGAAGGCCACTGACGGCTGCGCCATCGAGATGCCACCACCCACGACGGGCGACGGTGGCGCCGGTTACCACGAGTTCCGGTGCTACCACCCCGTTCCCGCGGGATCCAGCAACGCCGAACTGGTCGAGCTCGCCCGAGCGTCGACCGGTCGCACCACCCCCCTACATGTCGAGGAGTCAGCGTGACCACCCCTGCCCCGCGGTTCGCCGGAGTCGTGCCGCCGGTCGTCACCCCCCTGACCGAGGAGGGCGCTGTCGACGTCGCCTCGCTTGAGCGGCTCGTCGAGCGGATGCTCGCCGCCGGCGTCGACGGCATCTTCGCCCTCGGCAGCTCCGGCGAGACGGTGTTCCTCACCGACAGTCAGCGGGACCAGGCTCTGGAAACCGTGGTGAAGACCGTCGGCGGGACCGTACCCGTCATCGCCGGGTGCATCGAGCCGACCACCCGTCGGGTGCTCGACCGGGCCGACGCGTCGACGCGGCTGGGTGTCGACGGGCTGGTGGCCACCGCCCCCTTCTACGCCATCGTCGGCCCGCACGAGGTCGAGCGGCACTTCCGGTCGCTCGCCGCGTCGGTCGAGCTGCCGCTGCTGGCGTACGACATTCCGGTCTGCGTGCACACCAAGCTGTCGCCGGGTCTGCTGAGCCGGCTCGCCGTGGAGGGCGTCCTCGCGGGCGTCAAGGATTCCAGCGGCGACGACGTCTCCTTCCGCCAGCTGGTGCTGTCCATCGCGGAACACGCGCCGGACGCCGGCTTCAGCCTGTTGACCGGCCACGAGGTGGTGGTCGACGCGATGATGCTCGCCGGTGCCTCCGGTTCCGTCCCCGGCCTGGGCAACGTGGACCCGGAGGGTTACGTGCGACTGCACCGGGCCTGCGTGGCCGCCGACTGGGACACCGCCCGCGCGGAGCAGGACCGACTGACCCGGTTGTTCCGGATCGTCGACGCTGCCGACCCGGCGACGGCGGCGGGGGCGACCCGGGGCGTGGGCGCGTTCAAGACCGCCCTGGCCCTGCTCGGCGTCATCGACAGCAACGCCGTGTCGCTTCCGCTCCGACCGCTCGACGCGGACGAGACGGCGCGGGTGCGGGGCCACCTGGAACTGGCGGGACTGCTCTAACCATGTCCGAGGTACGCACGCCCCCGGTTGTCGCCGCGCTCGACATCGGGGGCACCAAGACGGCCGCCGCCCTGGTGACCCGCCAGGGTGAGGTCGTCGACCGGATCACCGTCCCCACCCCCGGCCGGGCCGGGGCGACCGCCATCATCGACACCGCGGCCGACCTCGTCGCTCGGCTGCGGGCGAGGGCGACGGGAACCCGCGTCAGTGCGCTCGGCGTCGGCAGCGCCGGGGTGATCGACCACCGGACGGGTCGGGTGCTGTCGGCCACCGACGCCCTGGCCGGGTGGGCCGGCACCGACCTGAGCGGCCGGCTGCGGGCCCTGCTCGACCTGCCCGTCACCGCCATCAACGACGTGCACGCGCACGCCCTCGGCGAGGCGCGGCACGGCGCGGCGGCCGGCCACCAGACGCTGCTCCTCATCGCGGTCGGCACCGGTATCGGTGCCTCCTTCGTCGTCGAGGGCAGCGCGCTGACCGGTGCCCACTCCGCCGCCGGCCACGCCGGCCACCAACCCTCGCCGTACGCCGGGCGGTTGCGGTGCACCTGCGGCGGGCAGGGGCACCTGGAGGCGATCGCCTCCGGGCCCGGCCTGGCCGAGGAGTACGCGCGGCGGACCGGCCAGCCGGTCGGTGACCTGCGCGCGGTGGCCGTACGCGCGGCAGACGGCGACCCGATCGCCCGGGAGGTGGTCCTGCTGGGCGGGGCCGCCGTCGGCTCGGCGGTCGGCGGGCTGGTCAACATGCTCGACCCCGCTGTCGTCGTCATCGGCGGCGGTGTCGCCGGCCTCGGCGACGCCTGGTGGCAGGCGCTGCGCGACGCCGTACGGCGGGAGACGTTGCCCGTCCTGGACGACGTGCCCGTCCTGGCCTCGACCCTCGGATCGGACGCCCCACTTCTCGGCGCCGCCGCACTCGCCTGGGAGGGCACCGCATGAACACGCTGATCGCGCAGCTCCGGCACCGCCTCGTCGTCTCCTGCCAGGCGTACCCGGGCGAGCCGATGCGCAGCCCGGACACGATGCGCCGGGTGGCCCTCGCCGCCGCCCACGGGGGCGCCGCCGGCATCCGCGCCCAGGGCCTGGCGGACATCTCGGCCATCCGGGGGGCGGTCGACCTGCCACTGATCGGGCTGTGGAAGGACGGGGACGACGACGTCTTCATCACCCCCACGCTGGAGCACGCGCTGTCGGTGGCGCGGGCCGGCGCGCACATCGTCGCCCTCGACGGCACCGCGCGACCCCGGCCGGACGGCCGCACCCTCGCCGACACCATCGCCGCCGTCCACCAGCTGACCGGGGCTCTGGTGATGGCCGACTGTTCCACCCTCGCCGAGGGGATCGACGCCGCGGCGGCGGGTGCCGACCTGGTCGGCACCACCCTGTCCGGCTACACCGCGTACACCAGCAAGCAGCCCGGCCCGGACCTGGACCTGGTGGCCCGGCTCGCCAGCTCGGTCGACGTGCCGGTGGTCGCGGAGGGCCGGATCCACACACCGGCCCACGCGGCCCAGGCGCTGCGGGCCGGGGCGTGGACGGTGGTGGTGGGTACGGCGATCACCCATCCCAGCACCATCACCGGGTGGTTCGCGGCGGCGATGGCGAGCGTCGCACCCACCCCCACGAACATCTGACAATCCTGCTGCCGTGGAGGCCGAGCTGTGGCTTTGAGCGATCTCACCGTCGCCGACTGCTGGGCGTACCGACCCGACCTGACCGTCCCGGAGGACCTGCACGCGTTCTGGGAGCGGACGCTCGGTGCCGCCCCGGCCGCCGCGGCGACGTACGAGCCGGTCGACACCGGGCTCACCCAGATCCGCACCTTCTCCGTCACCGTTCCCGGCTTCGGCGGCGAGCCGGTGCACGGCTGGCTGCACCTGCCGGCGACCGCCACCGGGCCGCTGGCGTGCGTGGTCGAGTACCTCGGGTACGGCCGGGGCCGGGGCCTGCCGCACGAGAAGCTCTTCTGGGCCTCGGCGGGCTTCGCGCACCTCATCATGGACACCCGGGGGCAGGGCTGGAGTGCCGCGCCCGGCAGCACCGCCGATGCGCACCGGTACCCGGCGGGTACCGTTCCGGGGTTCCTCACCCGTGGGGTCACCAGCCCGGAGGACTTCTACTACCGCAGGCTGATCACCGACGCGGTCCGGTTCGCCCAGGCCGCCCAGGAGCATCCCGCCGTCGACCCCGACCGGGTCGTCGTCACCGGCATCAGCCAGGGAGGGGGCCTGTCGCTGGCGGTGGCCGCGTTGTTCCCGGGCGTGGCGGCGGTCATGCCCGACGTGCCGTTCCTGTGTGACTTCCCGCGCGCCGTGCGGGTCGCCACCGAGGGCCCCTACGGTGAGGTCGCCGAGTATCTCGCGCTGCACCGCGACCAGAGCGGCGAGGTGTTCCGCACGTTGTCGTACGTCGACGCCGCGGTGCTCGCACCCGGCGCGACAGCGCCCGCGCTGTTCTCCGTCGCGATGATGGACCGGATCTGCCCACCCTCGACCTGCTTCGCCGCCTACCACCGCTACGGGGGCGACAAGGACGTGCGCGTGTACGAGTTCAACGACCACGAGGGTGGCGAGGCGCACCAGCAGCTCGAACAGCTCGCCTGGCTGCACAAGCTCTTCGGCCGCTGAGGCGGTGGCCGGCGGCTGGTGTCAGCGCGGCTCCCACGCGTCGGGCAGCGCGGTGAGCTTGCGGACGTGCGCGGGCAGCCGACCGCTGACGATCTCGGCGAGGCTCACCTCGTCGACGACCCGCCGCACCGCCGCCCGGACGGCCACCCACAGGCCGGGCAGGTTCTCCGCCGAGCCTTCGTAGCGGGTCTCCTCCGGGCGCAGCCCGCGTACCCCGGCCAGGGGGCCCTCAACTGCGCGCAGCACCGCGCCGACCGTCACCTCACGGGGCGGGCGGGCGAGGGTGTAGCCGCCCTCGGCGCCGCGTTGGGCGCGGACGATGCCGGCCCGGCGCAGATCAGCCAGGACCGCCTCCAGGAACTTGCGGGGCATGTCCTGCTCCGCGGCGATGGCCTGGGTGGACAGCAGCGAGGGGTACGCGGTGGCGAGGCTCAACGCCGCCCGTACCGCGTAGTCGCCGCGCGCGGAGATCTGCACCCTGTCATCATGCCCGGCCGGTGACGCCCGGCCCTCCGGCGGGCGGCAGTGGTCTCATCGGGTGCTCACCGTTGGCGGAGTCACCGGCGCTGCCGAGGCGGAATCTGCCCCCGTTGGCGGCCGTCGACTCGGCCGGCGGTCGCTGTCGGATCACCCGATTGGCCGCCGGTTGGTCCCGTGCGGCCCGGAACGCGCCGGGGCTGACGCCGATTTCGCGGGTGAAGAAGCGGCCGAAGTTGGTGGGTTCGGAGAAGCCGAGCCGCCGGCCGATCTCGGCGATCGGCAGATCCGTGGTGGCGAGTAACCGGCCGGCCTGCAACGCGACCCGCTCGTCGATGACCTGCTTGGCGCTGCGCCCGGTGACGGCCAGGCAGGCCCGGGTCAGGGTCCGCACGGAGCAGCCCAGCTCGGCCGCGTAGTCCTCGACCCGCCGGGTGTGCGCATAGCCGTGCTCCACCTCGCGGCGGAACCGGTGAAACGTCTCGTCCTCGGGCCGCGACGACGGCCGGTCGGCGTGCGGCAGGGCCAGCCGCAGCAGCAGCACGGCCAGCTGGTGCCGGAGCAGCACGCGGGCGGTGGGACCGTCGGGGTGCCGCCGACAGTCCACCGCCAACTGGCTCACCTCGCTGATCACCGCGTCCTCGTCCTCACCGGCCAACTGCCGCCAGGTCGCGGTGGCGCTCAGGTCGACGTCGAAGTCGCGCAGCGCCTCGGGATCCCAGGCGACCACCGTGGCGTCGAACTGGGGGCCGGCGCAACGCAGCACCTGGCCGGGGCGGACCCGCAGCAGCGTGCCGGGCCGGCACAGCAGCAGGTGAAAGTCGAGCTCGGCGTCGCCGTGCCCGCGGGTGGTGAGAATCAACAGCTCCCGCTCGACGATCACCGGCCGACGCCAGCCCGGGTCGCCGGCAAGGTCGGCCAGCGCGAACGTGGCTATCTCGTCGGGCACGCGAGACGCCGCTCCGATCGATGGCGCGGGAGAGGGATCGGTGGAGACCATCGCCTGCGACGGTAGCCCGAACCGCAGGTCACCGCATCCCGGTCACCGTTCGGAGCGGAATCCGCGGTGTGTCCCGGGCTTGTCCCGGTCCTGGCGGCCGGGCTACGTTACCCGACGGTAGCGCCGCCGGTCCGCGGTCCACCCGGCACTCGCCGGTCACCCCGACCGGCCGGCGGCCCCCGCCGACTCGCGATGGGATGGGCATGACGCAGCTGTTCTCGGTCGAAGGTAAGACGGTCCTGGTCACCGGCGGGTCGCGGGGGATCGGGCTGATGATCGCCCAGGGTTTCGTCCGGGCCGGCGCGCACGTGATCATCTCGTCGCGTAAGGCGGACGTCTGCGAGGCGGTCGCCACCACCCTCTCCGCCGAGGGACGCTGCGAGGCCATCCCCGCCGACCTCAGCGACGACGCCGGCGCCGAGACGCTCGCCGCCGCCGTGCGCGAGCGCTTCGGTCGGCTCGACGTGCTGGTCAACAACGCGGGCGCGACCTGGGGCGCACCGCTGGAGGACTACCCCGAGGCCGCGTTCGACAAGCTCTGGGCGGTCAACGTCAAGGCCGTCTTCCGGCTCACCACCGCGCTGCTGCCGGCGCTGCGCGCCGCCGCCAGCGCCGACGACCCGGCCCGCGTGATCAACATCGGGTCGATCGACGGCATCCGGGTGCCGATGATGGAGGTGTACGCGTACTCGGCCACCAAGGCGGCCGTGCACATGCTCACCCGCAGCCTCGCCCACCAGCTCGCCGGCGAGCAGATCACCGTCAACGCGATAGCGCCCGGCCCGTTCGAGAGCAAGATGATGGCGTTCGCGCTCGACGACCCGGCGAGCCGGGCCGCCATCGAGCAGCAGGTGCCACTGGGCCGCATCGGACGCCCCGACGACATGGCCGGCACGGCCATCTACCTCTCGTCACGCGCCGGCGCGTACCTCACCGGCGCGGTCATCCCCGTCGACGGCGGCATCACCACGCACGGCTGAGCACCGGCCGACCCGGGGCGCGCTGTCCGCGTACCCGATGGGCGTGTGCCGGGGCCGCGCGGACTCGGCAGATCCGCGCGGCCCCGGTGTGGCCGGTGTTGCAGTTTTCGGTTGGTCAGCGACCGGCGAGCAGCCGGTTCACCGCCGTGTCGACGTCCAGGTGCTCGGCCTCACGGCCGCGCGGGACGACGACGTAGGTCCGTCGAAGGAAACGCACCAGGACGCTGCGCGGCACCTCGAAGAGGGCGTTGCCGTCCGGTGACGAGAGGGCCAGCGCGACGAAATCGCCGCGCGGTGTGGCCCAGGGCCAGACCCGCACATCCCCGATGCCGGCCGGCTCGTCCAGGCCGGTGACCAGAAGTTCGCGAGCGAACGACCAACTCACCGCCTCGCCCCCGGCCGATTCGGCATGGAACAGGACATGGACCGCATACGGGTCAGCAGGGTCGTAACGCAGACTGGCACGCACCGGCAAGGCGGTGGCGTCAGGTGCGACGAGCCTTAGCGACGTCTCGACCTCTACGGTCGTCGGTCGGATGACACTCATGGACGTTCTCCCCCCGGCACCGCTGCGGAACGCGCGTGTCCCGCTTTTCCCATACTCAGGTGCTACTCCTGGCTACGCTCCGCCATACGCTGACTTCACCCAGTGGTGGGAAGGGGGACGGAAAGGCCGCGTGAATGTGAGCATTCATGTAGGATTTCCGGTTCTGCCCAGTGCGTGATCCCGCCCGGCATCGGGTGGCTCAGTCGTCGACTTACTCCGGTAACGTCCAGTCGGCCGTTGCAGTGACGGGCCCGAGCGACACTGGGGGGTGAAATGGTGACGAAGCAATCCTCATTGGATGCGGCGGCGGCGCCCGGCCCGCCGAAAGTCGCGGTCCGAGCAGCCGAAAAGCGGGGGTACGGAGTGCCGATGAAGCAGCCCGAACGGGCCGGTCGGCCGGCGTCCGACGCCGGTCGTTCCGGTGGCGATGACGCCGGCGCCGGTCGTCGTGGTGGCGCCGGTGCGGATCGCGGCAGCGATGCCGGTGGCGGCGTCGTCGCCGTGCAGGACCCACCGCGCCGCCCCCGCTGGCGCGAGCGGATCTCACTGACCCTCGACCTCATCCGCGCCAACCCCACCGGCCGGATCGCCCTCAAGATCTTCATCGCGATCGCCGGGGCGCTGGTGGTGACCATCGGCATCGCCCTCATCCCGCTCCCCGGGCCGGGCTGGCTGCTGGTCATCGCCGGCCTGGGCATCTGGGCCGTCGAATACCACTGGGCCCGCCGGCTGCTCGGCTTCACCCGCCGCCACGTCCACGGCTGGACGCGCTGGGTGACGAGACAGTCGCTGGCGGTGCGACTCGTGCTCGGCTCCGTCGGCCTGGTCTTCGTGGCCACGGTGGTCTGGCTGTCCCTCAAGTACAGCCTCGGCATCGACGTGGTCGCCGAAGCGATGCGGTACCTCGCGACGCACTGACCCCGGATTTCCGGTCCGGTTCCACGATCGGGTAGAGTCACAGGCGCTGAGGGCGATTAGCTCAGTGGGAGAGCGCTTCGTTCACACCGAAGAGGTCGCTGGTTCGATACCAGCATCGCCCACTCTCAGTTCTCGCAAGTCAGAGGCCGCTTCCCGGGTTCGGGAGGTGGCCTTTCTGCTGTCGTACAGCAGCTAAGTACAGCAACCGGGGTGTGTGGCGCTGCCGGGAGGGCGGTGAACGTGACGGACGTGCTGAGGGTCCAAGACCTTCGCCGGGTGTGCGGCGTGCTGCTGGACATGGTGGAGGAGCGGTTCGGCGCGGAGATCGATCTTTCGGGGGTCGGTGTCGACCTCTACTGGAACGTCGACCTGGAGACCGCGTTCGAGCTGAGAGGCGATCCGGAATCGGGGATCGATGTCGGACAGAGTAGTGACGACGTGGCAGAGCTACAGGCACTGCTGCGCCGTCCGGCAGACGACGTGCCGGTGCTCTGGCACGACCTGCAACACCTCGCCGGAGTTCTGCGGCTGCTGGCCTACCTCGACCTGCCAGGCGTCAACGCGAGCGAAAGCTGAAGGAGCATCAGGTCACCGCTGCCCGGCCTGGCCGGCTGGTGTGTCAGCAGCCGAGAGAATCGCCGAGCCGCTTGAGTGCGTCGCGGGTCGCCTTCGACGAGACCTGGGTGTAGATCTCCATCGTCACCGAGAAGCGGGCATGCCGAAGCACCTGCATGGCGACTCGGGGGTGGACGTCCAGGTCGGCCAGCAGCGTGGCGCAGGTGCGGCGTGCGTCGTGGACGGTGATCGGGCGGACCTTTGCTCTGTCGCACCGGGCTTGCCAGGAGCGCTGGAAGTTGCGCGGTTCGATGGGTGTGCCATAGCGCGTGGTGAATACCAGGTCGTTCTCGTGCCATGCGTTGCCGGCGGCTGCTTCTGTATCGTTGCGTTGATCGCTCCGCAGCTTGAGGGCGGTCAGGCAGATGTCGGGAAGGGGGAGTGTGGCGTCGGATGCCTGGGTCTTGGTGTCGCGGTGCAGGAGCTGCCCGCGTACGCGTTGCAGTTGACGGCCGATGGTCAGCTCCCCAGCGTCGAGGTCGACGTCCTTCCACGTCAGTCCCAGGGCCTCGCCCTTGCGCAGGCCGGTGACGAGGACCAGGGCGTAGGCGGCGTAGAGGGGGTCCTCGTCTGCGCGGGCCGATTCGAGGAACTTGCGCGCCTCGTCGCTTGACCACGACTTGCCCCGTCGACGGCGGACGGTGGCGAGGGTGACCGGCACGGCGGGGTTCTTGGTGATGAGGTCTTCGGCCTGGGCGTGGGTGAGGGCGGCCCGCAGCGCGGCCCGGATGTCGCTCACCGTGCGCGTCGAGGGAACCGCCTGGCAGCAGCGGCCGACGGCGCAGCAGCGGCGTTTCTCCTTGGGCCGTGCGGCGTCCTTGCCCTGCGCGCAGCACTGGCAGGTGCGGGCCACCTGGTTGATCCAGGTCTGCACGTCTCGCGACTGGAGCCGGCCCAGTCGCTTGCCGCCGAGGCCGGGGGAGATGTAGCGCCGGACGAACGTCTCGTAGGTCGCGTAGGTCAACGGTGCACGGTTCGGCTGGATGATCTCGTTCAGCCAGTAGTTGAGGAAGCTGCCGACCGTCGGGACGCTGGTTGCTACCGGTCCTTGCTTCGCCTGCTGGTGCAACTTGATCCACTTGTCGTGCACTGCTTCGCGGGTCTTGCCGTAGACGTACTTCCGAATGCGCCTGCCGTCCGGCTTGGTGACGTAGGCGGCGAAGCCGTTGCGGTAGGGGAAAATGGAGCCTTCGCCGTTGGCGCGTGTGCGGGCGGGCATCAGGCAGCCTCCTGGCGCTCGACCTGCTCGCGGATGTAGTCATCGACCCACTCCGGAAGGATGCGGCGGTACTTGCCGTCCTTGAGAGAGCGCAGCTCGCCGGTAGCGATCTTCATCTTGACTTTGGAGATGCCGAAGCCGAGCAGGACAGCGACCTCGGCGGGGGAGTACCAGCGGGGGCGGAGGTCGTGGTTCATGCGGCGGCCCCGGTGAGCCAGGCTTCGTGGGCGAGTTCTTCCCGGCCGATGCGTCTGGCCTGGCGGCGCTGCGCGGCGGCGGTGTTGGCCAGGAGTGCGTCGCCTTCGGTGAGCCATCCGGAGCCGGCGTAGGTGAGGGTGCCGATGGTGACGGTGCCGGGGGTGTCGTCGTTCTCTTCACGGCGGTAGGTGGCGCGGGTGTCGCGGAGCAGGCCGAAGGTGACGGAGTAGCGGCGGGCCTTGGTGAGGAAGTGGCCGCCGAAGCCGAGCATGTGCGCCCAGCGGCGAAGTCCGGCGTAGGCGTTCGGTTCCGTGTCAAGGCTGTCTTGACGGCCGTCGGCCGTTGTGGCGCCGCTGGCCGTGTCGGTGTCGGTGGGCCTGCCGAGGTGCCAGCACGCGTCGATGAGGCGGGCGAGGTGATCGCCTTCCGGATCGGCGTAGTCGTCAATGGTGGCCGGGGTGAGCCGGGTAAAGGAGCGCCCGGTGGATTCGGTGGCCTTGGTGGCGTACTTGGCCAGGTAGGCGGCCACCTTGCCGTCGGTCAACTCGCCGTCGGCAATGTTGATCCGTCGCACGTCGAGCTGTTCGCCCCAGGCCACCACCCAGCCCTGCGGCCGGTCGGGATGCGGAGGTGTGATGACGACGATCTGCCGGGTGGCGGCATGGACGGCGGCGTCCAGGTCGTCGAGGGTGATGCCGGCCGGCGGCGGCACGAGTGCATCCGGGTCAGGGCCGACACCGTCGAGGCGCAGCAGGGCGTGGAAGTGCACGGCCGCCCTTCTCTGCATCTCGGCGACCTTGCCGTGCGACACCCGCACCGGCGGCAACCGGCGCACCTTGCCGGAACCGGTGACGACCTGGACGTGGGGGATGCCGCGTCGGCGGCAGAGCGCGGCGAGGTGACGTTCGATGGCCTGTTTGGTGCGCCGCCACAGCTCGCCGGAAAAGTAGTTCCAGACGGCCTGGTGCTCGTGGTCATAGCAGTCCAGGCACAACGGCTGCCCGAGCTGCGGATCGTCGCCGTCGTGGCGGGCGAAGCACGCCGCGGGCTGCGCGTGCTGGCAGGTGCCGGCGGCACTTCGGGCGCGGCAGGGAGCGGGCCGGCAGTCGCAGCGCTGCCGGGTGGCGCAGGTGTGGCGGGCGACGTGCCGGTGATGAACCGCGCCGAAGGACGGGGCAGTGAAGGTGGCGAAGACGGCCGGGTGTCGACCGACCGAGTCAGGTACACCCTTGCCGCCGGTCAGGCCGCAGCGGACGACCTGGTAAGCGTCACCGGCGTAGACCCAGGCGCAGTCCGGGCATTGCGATTCGCGGCGGTTGCCGCACGCCTTGTAGAGCGCTTGGTCGGGCAACTCATCGGTCCGGAGTTGGCCGCTGATGCGACCGGTGGTTGCCTCGACGGCCGCGATGGTGCCAGTGAGTCGGATTGGCCGGGCACAGCCGCCGGCAGCGGCGGTGTGCTCAAGCCAGCCGGAGAACTCCGGGGTGGCGGCGCGGTGCAGGGCTTGGGCGTTCCGGCCAACGGCGGGGCCGGGCTTGTAAAGGGTGAGCGGGGTGGACACGGTCTTCTCCTCAGGGGGGTGGCAGGGACGGGAGACGAAGCACCACCAGCCGTGGACGTTGGTCCGCTGGTGGTGTTCGTCGTGTCTCCTGGCACCGCCGGGAGGGCGGCTGCCGCCGGAGGGCGGGTTCGTGGTGGTGCCACGTCCCGCCGATTGTCGTGTCCTCTCGCGCTCGTCGAGCTGGTGACGAAGGCCGGCACAGGTGGGAAGCCCGGGATGTCGGCACCAGAGCGGTCGCCGCAGGCTGTCCCCACCCGTGGAGGTGTGCGAATCCGGGCAATCGTGGACGGCAGTGAAGCCGTGCTGGGCCGCTCAGTGGATTCGGAGAACCGGCACAGCGGCCGGTGCGATCGAGAGCCGGCGGGACGTGACCCGCATCAGCGGCAGGAAGGCCGCTCGGCATCTCCGAAGTCGAGTCCAGCGATCCGGCAGGAAAGCCGCGCTGGCGTGCTCGACGAGCGCCAGAGTAGCACCGCGTGCCGACACGTCAACCCGCCGTGATGTCGCCAGATGGAGGTGGGACGGCCGGCTGCCGGCGCTCTGGGAGGACTTTCTGTACGTCTATCAAGGCGGCCCTGAACGGGCCGCACGCGCCGCCGCCTGGGCGCGCGTCCGTCGCTCCGCTGGCGCTCCGACTCCGGCCCCGCAACACGCCCGGCGGCTGGCGCGGAAGCGGGAAGCCCAAGGGGCCGCCGCAGAACGACAGGGGGCGTTGACCGGGTGGTGATGGGCCGGCAGCCGGCCGGGCCGCGCGGCCACGAGCCCGCGCGGCGTAGGGGAGCGCACGCCGGCCGCGTCGGCGAGCTGGCGGGGTCGCGGGGTTGCGGTTACTGCGCCTCCGGCGGGGGCGCTCGGGCTCCGAGATGGTTGCAACCCCGTCGGCGGGGTTGCGGTCCGTGGGTGGTTGCGCGAGCCATCCCGCCAGCCGACGACCCGGGCGAGCCGAGCAGTCCACCGCCCGGCCCGCCAGCGTCCGAACGTGCGTCAAGGTCGTCTTGACGTGGCGGACCGGGCGGCGGCCCGCTCCCCAGGAGGGCGGGTCGACGGCAGACGGGATGGCAACACCGCCGAGGGCTGCTGCCGCCGGTTAAAGCAGAGTGGCTGCGCCGTCGTACATGGGGCTGTTCTGGTGGGCGGCGCAGCGACCGCCGCCGGTGGCGTTACCGCAGCGCTGGCCGTTCTTCTTCCGGGCACCGCACTGGACTGCTGGGTCGTGGACGTGGCAGAGGCCCGACGGGCGTGGGTTGATGGGGCAGGGAGCGCCCTTGCGCGTGGTGGCATGGCAGCGGGAAGCCGCGGGTGGTTCGGGTTCTGCCGCAGCAACGGCCACGTCTGTCTCGGCGCGGGAGTAGAGGAGGCGGCCGGCGACGCGGCGTTGGGTGGTGGGGATGTCGACCAGGGCGACTGGATGCGGCACGATCCAGGTTCGAGGGCTACCCCAGCGGACCCAGACTGCGACAGCTCCCGCGTCGGCTTCGCAGAGCAGTTTGCGCGACGACCACTGCTTGTCGGTCCTATCGATCTCGACGGCGATCGGCGGTGCTCCTAGGCGCTCACAAACCACGTCGAGGTAGCCGGGCCGATCCGGATGCGCACCGGGCAGGCCTGCGATGCTCGGGACTTCCCGTCGAACGCGCCAACCATGCGCGACGCCCCAATCCACAACGCCTTGCGTCAGTGCCGTGGTGACCCGTGGTGCTGACCAGTCAGTGAAGGAGAGGGGCGCGAGCCACTTGGTCAGGGACTCAGCTGCCCGCGACGAGCGAAGCGCCAGATCCATAGAAAAAGACTAGCGTCTCTGTGTGACGGATTGACTACCGCCTGATCTACCCTGTGGCGGGTGTATGAGTCTGCGGCAGCGCGAAGGGAGTCTAGGGGTGGGATGGGTGCAGTGGTTGATCGTGGTAGGACTGATCGTCTTCGTGGGGTGGGGCATCGTTTTCTGGTTCATGCAGCGTCGTGCAGGGAGTCACAAGTCGCATTATTCGGATGGCTGTGCGAAGCCCCTGGTTGAGAAGGCGTTCCGCGCTGACGGTTCTCCCAAGAACATCCTTCCGCGACCCGGCGACGGCGAAGTCGACGACTTGGAGCACCTTCTTGAGCACCGGAGGGAGCGTGATTGACGATCAGGTCGGACACCGACGCACGGCCATGGACGCAGCCGCACAGGATCACCAGGTTGCGGCACGATGGCCGGCGGGTCGAAATGCCCTGTTGGTTGCATTGCGAGCAAGGGGTTTCAGATTCTTCAAGCCAGCCCACGACCCCGGATGTCGCGGGTGCTGGTGTCGATTGGATCCGAGCGGGAGCATTGCGTGATGACCTCGCCTCCGAAGCTCCGTTCGGGCAACTCCGCGATGCTTCAACTGGTTCAACTTGTTTCCCTGGCCGGCATCGGCTGGTACGCGATCATCCCGTCGTTCTATGAAACCAACGGCTAAAAGACGCCGTCAGTGATGCCGTCCGAGCCACGCTGGGGCCTCGCTCTCATCCTGCTCGCGGTCGTCGTGACGACCGTCGCTGCTGGCCGTCCCCGGCGTATCGCCCGTGCCAGCGATCCCGCAGTCTCCATGACCGAGGAGTCCGACGTGTCCGACGACAACGAACTAAGAGATGGGCAGTTCCAGAGCGCCGCGCAGCAGCTCGGCGACGCGTTCACACGCCTGGACCAAGAGTTTCTAGCGATGCTCACCCCAGAGGAGCGCGCCGCCCAGGCGAAGGTGCGATTCGACCTATACATGCACGTCGACAACGTCTGGGAGGCACCCAAGCGGCAGGGCGAGAATTCGGTCGAGGTACCGGGCTACGGTGCAGTCGCCGGCATGCGGGACCTGCTAATGACTCTGTTCGTCAACGCCCAGGACGCCCAGCACGCCGCCGACGACGTTCCCGAGCTCTACAGCGTGAAGGTGGTTGTAACAAAGGATGAGGAGGCGTAACCGCCGCAACTGCCTGTCGGCGGGACGCGGCCCAGCCGATGCCCCCCGGCAGGAGCGAGCGGCGAGAGCGATGCGTGAATGACCAACCGGATGGCGATCTTGTTCGACGCGTGGGAAGGATGCAGGCCGTTACCTGACGCGGCTCTGACTCGTTGAGGATGTGTGGTTCTTGAACAGGGCGAGCGATCTCGACCCACTCGGCCGCGACGAAAGGTGGTTGTACCACTTAGGCCAGTCCACGTTAGGCTGCGCAGAGGCATCGGCGACGCTTTAGCCACGCCGTCCCGTGAGGGCGGACCAATAGGGCCAGACGCGTGACGGAGAGGTGTGCGAGTTTGAGGACGTTGGGCGTGAACGTCGCAAGTGACAACGCATACCTGGCCTTCGTGGATGACGGTCGAGTACTGGACGCTCAGCCCTACTATCTGGGCATTCCACAGGGATTGGCGGGCGGCTCAGCCTTGGTGGCGCTGCGCGATGATCTGCGCAAGATTTTAACAACATACGAGATTCAGCGACTGCGCGTATTGGATCCCGAATCCAACTATTCGGGGCCGTACGTCTCGCTTGCGGCACGATACACATTGGAAACGATCATCATTATTGCAGGTGCCGAGCAGGGTATCGATGCAGCACGGATCTCGCGGGCCTCCGTCAGGAGCATTCTAGGCATGCCTAGGCAGGGTTCGTTGCAGTCGCACGTTTCGGGCCTAATCGAGGCGGTAGGTCCACATTGGTCGCGGAAGCGCGACTGTGCGGCACTCGCCGCCCTGGCTGGGTGGCGCAGCTGATATGGTCATTAGAGGTGATCGTCTTGACAAGCCTACCTACAGAATCATCCAGACCATCCTCGAAGGAAACACCGCCGTCTGCTACAAGTGTTGGCACGAGATCTTCGAGTGCCATTGCGTTCAGAAAACGATCAGTCTTCTTGGTGTAACGGATGCCCTGGCGTATCAAGAACCGCAACTGTTGAAGGCGCTCAACCATCCACACTTGACAGAAATTTGGGAGGCCCAGTGGGACCCAGACTTTGGAGATAAAGCGGTAACCTTCACAATGCCATACTATGAAGGTGGCAGTCTTCATTCTGTCTTGATGACGGAGCGACGATTCAGCCTCGGCGAGGCCATCACATTGGCGTGCCACGTTCTTGACGCACTGCACTTCCTCCATGTCGAGCGTAAAATCGTTCATCGCGATATCAAGCCGGGCAACATCTTCCTCTCGGATGGCGCTACCGCCGCCTACTTGGGAGACCTTGGCTGCGCCGCCCCGATTGACGAGGTGGGTGCAACCTTCTCCGGAGGCACTCCGCTTTACAGGGCGCCTGAGGCAAAGTCAGGCAGGTACACGCCGCAGAGTGACTTATACAGCCTTGGGCTGGTTCTACTTGAGATGGTGGGCGGTAGATTCAGATACGAGGATATTAGCCAGGACGACGTTCAGAGAAGGCTTAACGAGAACAGTCGGACGCTTGCGAGCCGGCACCTGAGACCTCCGGTTCACGTTCCTGACGCCCTGGCCCGAATCATCAACAAGCTGCTAGAGCCGAATCCTGAATCGCGGCCGCGGAGTGCTCTAGACGTCCAACGCGACCTGCAGAACGTCGTACATGCTAACTGGCGACGGGCATCGCTTGATGAACCCTGGACCTGGGTTGGCGAGGTTCCTCCAGCGAGACCTAACCAATTGCCCAGAGACGTGGAGGTGGAAGCAAAGCAGATTTCGCGAGGAGCTGACGCGGGTAGAATCAAATTGTCTGCTCGCTGGCGCCACCGTGACGCATATCAGTGGCGACGCCTTGCTTCGCTAGATAAGCGGGTTGACCCCGACGATCAGACGGCCTGGCGTTCGTACTTTAGATCTGTTTCGACTGCTTTGTTCCAAGCTGCAGCGCGCCGATGAATTGCGCTCCATGCGTTTGTCGAAAGGACTTTCTCCGGAGGTGTGCAGGCTTGAAGCGCCAAATGGTCGACCAAGTACTCTGCGCGGCCCTGTGACTGCTCGGCAACAAGGGCTCCCCGCGAGTGGAGTTGCCATATCGCCCGCGTAACCCCGCCAACCCGAAGCTGCACCTCGGGATCTGGAACCGGTTTCGAGATTGGAAGACAAGCTCTATCGGCTGAGCCCAGCTCGCGATCCATCCATAGGGCGATCAGCGCTTCATGCAGCCGACGGTGGTCGCGGGCGTCTAGGCGTGACGGGCCACCAGCTGCCAGCAGGGCAGCCAGTAGCTCCGGCATTGCTAGGCGCGGCACGCCGCCACGGTACAGCCGAGCGGAACCACCGCGCGAACGTCTGTTCGGTTTTTCTCTCTATTTGGTAATGATCGCCGGAGGCCGCGACCGTATGGCGGGCTGGCTCGACGCAGGACGGCACCTCGACGGGGGGGGGGGGGGGGGGGCTTGGGCCGCTGGCGGTATGGCTGTCGACAGCACCCGCGCCGAACGGCGACACACGGACGAGGGTCGGCATGGACGAAACTCCGAGCGCGTGGCCGTTCCCGGGCAAGTGCGGACGCTGTGCGCAGAGCTTGCAGGCGAGGCGGCAGCAGTCGAGCCGAATGCCCGCCCTTCGTTTGACATGCATCGTTACGTTCGTAGCCGAGCGAAGAACGAAGGGCTGGGTGGCGATGAGTCCAGCAGTAACCGCACTAACCACTGTCCTCGCGGTGCTTGCAGGATCAGCGGCTACGTACCTCGTCGGCAAGCTAACAGATCGAGACAGGTTTGCCAGGGAGCTTAAGGTTCGCTGGGATCAGCGCCGGTTAGATGCCTGCCTGTCCTACGTTTCAGCGGCGAAGCTCACCGGCACCGTAGCCATCCAGATTCAGCAAGGCCGCATCGACGGTGCGTCCGAGGCTGATGTAGCCGCATCGCTTCAGCAGCTAGGAGAGGCTGAGGGGCGCCGGGCCGAGGCGTTCGAGGCGTTACCCCTGCTCGCAGACGGCGACACCATCGAGGCCGCCCACGACCTAAACCGCGCTACGTGGCAGCTCACGGAAGCCGCTCGACGAGGCATGGAGCTGGATGAACAGGCTTGGCACGGTAAGGCTGACAATTGGGTAACCGCCCTGAACAACTTCCACTCTGCAGCGCGGGCCGGGCTGAACGTCCCGGGACGCTTTTCCAGACGAGACGTCGCTGCGTTGGTGATATCGCGCCCGGAGCGAGCAGCCGCCTAGGAGGCGACAGACACGATGGTTCGATCCGATTACGAAGTTCTCGTGCGGGAGGACGGTGACCAGGCCGGGTTTGGCACCGCCGATGGCAAGGCAGCGTTGGACGTCTTCAAGACGCCTCAGGGTGGTCGGCTTTCCCGCTTCGTCATTCGAAGCGGCTACGAACGGCAGGGCCGCGGCACTGCCGTCCTAGCAAAGGCTTGTGACTGGGCGGACGAGCGGGGGGAAGTCCTGTACTCGCCGGATGCCATGCCAGAGGCGATCCCGCGTTTGCTTGCGGTCGGGTTCGTGCTAGACGGTGACGTGTACCGACGACATCCCCGCCGACCGTCGGCAACGTGACCCAACAGTTCGGCCATGGGGCACCTGCGGCTGGATCTTGAACAACAGAAGGACCGGACCCGTTTCCGGACCCGGTCCTCGCGGGCTGAACGGGAATCGAACCCGCAACCTCCCCCTTGCGAAAGGGGCGCTCTGTCCGTTGAGCTACCAGCGGGGTAAGAGTACGCGTCGGTAGACCACGATGGCTAGGACCAACAAGATCCGGAACACGCGCGGAATGACAATGGTCGCCGCTGGGAGGATCTTAGGTGTATTTCCTGGTAGGAGGCCCGCGCGGGCTGCAAGCGCAACTGCCTTCCTAAACCGTGTGTCGTAGGCGATCAGCCAACGGAGCAGCCAAGTTGACGACCAGCGGAACCCAGCGCGGGTAGACGAGGACTAGGACCACGCTGGCGGGCAGGCCGCGAGACTCGTAATGCGTAGGTTGGCGGTTGCACGCCGCGAGGTCCGCTTGGCGGCAGCTTCGCCCTCCAGAGTCCTCGAAGTAAGGTGCGTTGTGCGCCAGTTCACCCCTGGATACCCGGATGACCTTCGGTCTGAGCGGAAGCGCCTTCGAGACTGGTCGAGCTATGAAGGCGACTTCGAGGGTGCCGCCGCCCGAGTAGTAGCCCGGCTCACGGGTGAGTACGTGGTGCTTCAAGATGACGGCAGTGCCGACGGTATGCCGGATCTCCGGATCGAGTATCGGGATGGTCGAACCGCGTACGGTGAGATCACTCAGGACCTAGACGAGGCCTACGCCGCTCTCGGCAGCGAAGTGCTCAAGCGTCAGTTCCAAATGGCCGCCCCAACCCTGGGAAGGGTCTGGTGGGTCACCCTGGCGGCAGCGGCCCGAGTCGGCAGGTTGGAACGATCATTACCGCCGCTCCTCGAAAAGCTCGACGCAAGCGGCGACACGTTCGAGATCGCCGTGTTCGACCAGCGCCTCGAACAACACCGCAACGCCGATGTTCGCCTGCTCGCCTCAGCGGGTGTGGTACGGCTGGCGTCGAGGAGGACCCGGGCAGCAGAGACGCCAGTGATCCACATTGCCGCCGAGGGGATAGGTGGTCCGGCGGAGTTGGACTGGGCCCTGTTTGGCGACTACCTTGCCTCGTTCGTGCGCGATGAGCGACGGCTCGATGTCCGGCGCAAGCTGGCGATTACGGGATCCGACGAGCGACACGCCTTCATAGGCTTCTCGTTCAGCACACCATGGCCCGCCTGGCATGCACTGGACGAGGGCTACAGCGAGCTGCCGACGGAGCCTCCGCACCTACCGAGAGAGATCACGCACCTGTGGGTGTGGGCCTACCCGCTCGGGCGCTGCATCGCGTGGTTCCCCGACCTTGGATGGTTCGCCCCACGCAGCCGCTGGGCTACACAGTAATCGCGGCTTATTCTCCCAGCGGCGCTGACTGCGAGGCGGCCCGCCAACAGATGGCAGCGACCGATAGTTCACGTCCGCTGCCTAAAGCGGGGCCCATCTGGGGCGCTGGCGGAACGGCTGTCGACAGCAACGCTGACAGAAACCGCGCCGGACGGCAGCACGCTGAGGCGCGATGGCACGGACTAACCTCCGAGCGTGCAGCCCTTCCTGGACGTGTACGGACGCGCCGCGCAGAGCTTGTAAGCGAGATGTCGTGGGCGTGGCGGCCAGCTCTCCGAGGAGATCTACTCGGCGACGAAGACGCCAACGCCGGGAAGCGTCTCGGTCATCCCTTTGATCCGTAGTACCTGCATGGCACGGTCAATCACCGGCTCGGTGACCCCGTAGTGCTCGATCAACTCTCGCCGGCTGGGCAGCTTGGAGCCGGGCTGGAACTCGCCTGACGCGATGCGTTCGGCGAGGTCGTCGGCAATCTGCTCGTAGCGGTAACGCGGTGGCACCTGGTTCTCCTCGGTTGGCAACACGAGTAGACCACCTACGTCAGCCCTTGACTACCCAACGGGACCTATGGGAAGTTGCCGAGGAGGTCGATTCCCTCGGTTGGCGCTGTGGGCCGCCCTCGCCGGCGTGGATGCTCGGCGCGTCCCCCGCGTTCGGGCATCCACGCCTCCAGATTGCTCCAGTGCAAGGAGACGGCAGTGCTCCCTTCGACAAGGGCGGGGCAGACCCTGGCGCGAGCGGGCGAGGTGAGCCGGTGAAGCGAGTTTCGTACGACGAGTACGTGCTGGCGGTGGCGCTGACTCTCGTTTGCCGTCACCGGCCCGTCTGGTCCTGGCGGTACTGGCGGCGTATTTGCCGCTGCGGAGGCGATCTGCCATGCAGAAGCCGCCACCGCATCCCGATCAACCGCGGCCACTGGCCCAGCCAGGACGGCCCGCAATGACCACCCACCACCCGATCAAGCCGGCCTGGACGTGCGGCGGCTGTGCGGGGGAGTGGCCATGCCCGACCCGGCGCCAAGAGCTGCGAGCCGAGTACGACCGCGCCCCGGTGTCACTGGCCCTCTACCTGGCTGCCCAACTCGTCGACGCCGCCCAGGACCTGGCCCACCTCCCCGCCGGCCACCTGCACTACCGGTTTCTCGGCTGGACCCGATGAGCATCCTGCGACCCGGTGACGAGAAGTTCCACTACAGCGACGGCTCCCACAAGTGGATCCCGCCGGACCCGGACTACGACCAGGAGGTCTGGGACGAGCAAATCCGCCAGCACAAGCACGGCCACCTGAGGAACGAGCGTCCGAAGGTCCGCATCCAACGCCTCGTCTGACGCCAGCAGTACAGCAGCGAAGTACAGCAACCGTGCCAGCAGAACCAGCCCGAGAGGCGCGCCAGCAGCCCGTCTGACCTCGCATCAAGCCCGAGTCGACCGGCTTGCCGAGAGTTCACACCGAAGAGGTCGCTGGTTCGATACCAGCATCGCCCACTCTCAGTTCCCGATCAGCCCTACGGCGACCAGCGCTAGAGAAAACGCAACCGTGGTGAGGCGACGATTTGGTGGGGTGTGGACCGCACCTTGCATCGTGTCGGGGGATGGCACTGACATGGGTGCAAGGTACGCGATCGACGCTTTCAAGGCTGGCCCAGAAGTCCTCCTGCCGCCACCCGCGCTGACGTCGTCGATCAGTTGGCGGACGACTGTCGCACGTCAGCCGACGGAGGACACGGCCGGCTGCTGGCGTGTCGGGCTCCACTCGATGCGTTACGGATCGCTGTCACTTGATCCGTGGCACTTCCGGCTAGACGATCTTGGTTGTGGATGTTAGCCGATGTGGGGTGGTCCGGGCTGGGGAGCCGGCTGCCAGTCGGTTTCCCCGCCTGGGCCGACGGTTATCGGGTCGACTCCCGTGCCGGTGAGGTGCCAGGACTCGTAGTGGTGATCGGGGACGATGTGTAACTCGGCGCCGTTGTCGAAGGTCAGGTGGAGGGCGCCGTTGCCGTGGATCTCAACGCTGCTGACGGTCTGGCCGAACAGGTCCAGGACGGGTGCCAGGCGGGTGCCCGTGTCGGGGTCAAGTTCGTGCCATTGCCCGCTCGGGTCGCGGAGCAGGAACGGAGTTTCGATGGCCAGTTCGGCGTCGACACGGTAGCCCTCGTCGGGGTCGAGCGTGGAGAGGCTGAGCCGGACCTGGTAGTCGAAGGCTGTTCGGTCGACACGGCAGCCGGTCAATGGGGTGGGAGCTCTCATCGCGGGCCTGCCCTGATTCAGTGCCTGTCGGCGTCACGCGCTGGCTTGGTGGTTCGGGCTTGCGGACCTTGAATCTAGCGATCTGCTTGGTCGTGGTGCGGGGGACTTCGGTGAGGAGTTGGTCGCCGTCGTGGACGCGGAAGGTGGTGTCGGCGTCTTCGACAGTGAGCGTTTGACCGGCATGACCGATGCCGACGTGGATGCGTTGGCCGGCGATGACGAGGACGCCGCGGCTGCTGACGCGGCGTTCGACGCGGAGTGGCTGGGTTGCCGGGGTGGGTGGAGGTCCGGCGGGGCGGGCGTCGCGAATACGTGCCTGCTCGGCTGGAGTGAGCGGGTTGGGCAGGCGGACCTCCATAGGAGCATCGGGATGGGAGCACGTCTCTGACATCATTGTGTCGTGGCGCTAACTGAGACATTCGCGGCTACTGCTGCGCAGACGATTCCCGTATTTGCCCTAGCGATTACGATCGAAGCGCGGTTTGTGATTCGCAGCTTTAATCGCATACGTGTGGCGTCGCCCGAAAGGCTCGGGTGGCGCGAGGTGCATCTAGCCTTGCGGCATTTTGTGACTTATGCGTTATGGGTGTTTCTGATGGGCTGGCTCTGTGTCGCAGAATGGTTCTCTTTGTTGCGGCTACGTGGTCTGCCGATTCCGCCAAGTGCGGGTGCAACAGTTGCTAATGCCATGCTATTCTCGTTGATCCTTCTTGCCTTAATGCCAGTTCTTGCTTGGCCGCTTAGTGCTCAGGAGCGCTTCATTGACTGGGCCGTCAGGCGATTGCGGAAAGACTATAGTCGGGAGAACGTTGGGAAGGTTGAACGAACTCCCCCAACGCTCGATGACCACCCCTGCATGTCTGGGGTCGAGGACCACAGCCACCAGTCCGCTCTCGAAAGACTTCCCGGCGCAATCCATGCCTGGATTACTGGCAACCTCTCACTTCGAGAAGCGTATTGGTGGATGACAAAAGGATCGGGTTGACTGAAGGATAAGAGGCAGGGCAAGCGTTGGGCTAGCTCCCGTCCTTGCCTTCGCACGCTCCAGTGGCTCCACATCGGTCCGGACGGGCGATGGACGCAGCCTGCCGCCTTGCACGCTTCAACGTCCCAATGGATGCTGCTCGTCGCCGGGCAGGCTTGTCGGCTGCACTCCGTCGAGTCATCCTCGTGCAGGGTCACCGTTCCGAAACGCGACGGAGCAGGCTCGACGCCATTCGGGAACCGGACCACGGGTACCTTTCGGGTGACTAACTGGGTGGCGACCAAGAAGCGCGATGTCGGACGTGGGCGGACGCTGGCGGACGATCTGGCCCAGCGTAGACGGCAGCCGCCGCAGTCAGGACCTCGGTGATGGTTGCCTGGGGTCAAGGAGTCGCTTCGTCAGCCACGTCGGCACGCGGTGACGCATACCAGACCGGACGAAGGCGGAATCCGTAGCCGACTAGCAGCGCCGAGGTGCTGGCCGCCAGGAGACTGATGATGAACGCGACCACGGCACCGAGTCGGAAACCGATGGACACGAGTCCGCCAACTGCTGCAAGCAGCCCGGGAACCACAATCAGCACTGTGGAAGCGGCGGCTCGAACGGCTGCAGATTTGGCCAGGCCAGCGCGGGCGTGAGACACGTCCCAATGGCGAAGGGCTTGCTCCGGCGCCATGACACGGGAAACCTCTTCCTGGAACTCCGTCGCGAGATACGTCCATAAAGCCCGTGTTGCCGTGGTGTGTTGTATATAGACGCAGGAAGCCCCGAGTCCCAGTATCGGAATGAAGAACAGGAGCCATCGCCGGGCGTCTGTGCCGGTCAAGGAGACTCCTGCCAGGGTCGCGGATGCGCCGAGGAACAAGGTAAGCGTGGATTCCCTGATAGTCTGGCGCTGGAGGATCTCGGAACGCGTGGCGTTGTAAAAAGCCGTCAGAAGCCCGAGAGTGTCGCGACGGGTATCCGGAGTCTCTGCCATGTGGCCTCCATCTGCTGGACGATCCCAAGCCCAGTACAGCACCTATGACCAACACCAGTACGAACCAAGGTGCGTGTGACACAAAATTACGTATTCGTCCGTATCCCGGGTGACGTTGGAGTGCTAATCCGCGTCGAAGTGCTCGGGCCCACAGGCCGCCTACCGACTGGCTCGACGGGCACCGCCCACCCGCGCCACCACAATCGCCGGCAGCCTGACCTGGTGTCCCACGGGCAACAGATAGAGCAGCAGCGCCCCACTCATCGCGAGACCGAAGGTGACCAGCTCCAGGACGACCGCGATACCGACGTGGAACACCAGCCCGGCGACCAGGAGCAGGCGGCGCAGCTCGGCGGGCATCAGCCGGGCGAGGGCCAGGGCGAACTCCAGCACGAGCACCGACCAGGTGAACAGCGTCACCCCCACTGCGGAACCGGTGACCGCCTCGATGAGCGGACGCAGGAAGTCGGGTGGCTCGTACCCGGGTGTGCGTAGCCAGTAGAACATCGCCGTACCGTCGGCCCACTCGGTGACGCCGAGCTTCGCGATGCAGGCGTGCAGATACACGACGGCGACCTGGAGCCAGACGAGGACCAGAGCGGCGTACGCGACCACCCGGCCGGCGCTGATCGCGGTGCCCGGCGGGGGCGGTTGCCAGTGCCACCGTCGGGGGTCGGTGAGGGCAATCGGAAGTAGCAACAGGCTGAGGGTCGCGGTGATGTGGTCACCGCCGTCCAACGCGGACAGGTTCGCGATCACGCTCCACGAGATGTACCAGTGCGGCAGTGCCGTCCAGCGGGGCCGCCAGCCGCTGGCCACCACTACCAGCACGGCGATCGCCGCCCACGCGGCGTGCTGCCCCTGCTGGGCGGGCAGCACGCACCAGATGCCGGCGGCGGCCGGCCCGGTGCAGTCCTCGGCGCTGTCCATCGACAGCAGGACCGCCGGCGGGTTGACCAGTAGGGTGGCGCAGGCGCCGGTGGCCAGCAGCGTACGGGCCAGCCCGAATCCGCTCGACCAGGGCGCGACGGCCAGGGCGGGTCGGCAGCGCCGGCCGAGCCGGGCCGGCCACCGGTCTAGCAGGTCACCGTGAGCCGGGCCAGCCGGGACGGGAGCACGGTCGGCAGGTCGTTCCAGGCCCATGGCAGTACCTCCTGAAGGACGATCCCGATGTCGCCGCAGAGCGTGCGTACGGTGGCGGTGTTGGTCACCGCGGTGGCCGGGGCGGCGGCCAGGCAGGTGGAGGGTGCCCCGTCACACCGGGTCCACGAGGTTCCGTCGAGTCGGCGGGTCAGCAGCGAGATCTCGGCGCTGCGGGCACGGTCCCGCTTGTCCAGGCCGGCCGGGCCGCGGCTGCTGCTCGATGCGGGCCGCCACCGGCCGTCCCGGTCCGTCGTGTAGGCCACCGGGCTGGGCCGGCGGGGGTCGCGGGTGAAGAACGCCCAGCCTTCCGGCACGAGTGCGCGGGCCACCGTCCGGCCGGGCGGGGCCGGCATCGCAGCCACCGGCAGCACCGCCCTGGTGAGGTAGCCCACGAGGAGCATGGCGACCACCGCGATCCCGGCGATCCACCGGCCCAACCGGGTGTCGTCCACAGTCGACTACCCGGCTCGCAGGTCGCGGGCGATGGTCGCGATGAACTGGTCCTGCACCAGTTTGGCCCGTGGCGCTGGGTTGCCGGCCATGTCCCAGGACCAGTCGGCGAAGCCACCGGCGAAGACGGCCCGGATGGTGCCGACCTCCAGCGGGGTGCGGTTGTTGTTGTCCATGTCGATGTAGGAGTCTGCCCGGACGACCTCGTACGCGTTCTCCAACAGGGCGTCGTTGACCAGGAGTACGGCGGAGTCCACGGTCTCCTTACCGAATGTCCGGTTGAACACCTCGCGGGCCAGTGCGACGAGGGTGACGAGCCCGTCGCGCACCACGACCGGGTTGCCGCTCTGTACCCGTTGCCCGATCATCACGTCGGACCAGGTGCCGCGGCGGGTCAGCTCGGCGTTGAGCGCGCTCTGGGCGTACCGCAGCGCCGATGTCCACCGGGTCGGCGGGCGCTGCAGGTACACCAGTCGGAAGGCAGCCGGCCCGTCGTTGAACAGGATCGCGTCGGAGAGTTCCGTGGCCCGGTGTCGTGGTGGTGGGCCCGGCCAGCCGGGGTCGGCCTGACCGCGCGCCCCGAAGCCGAGGGAGACCGTTGCCAGGGCCAGCACGAGCAGGCCGAACCAGATCTTGCGATGCATCATGACTTCCTCCCGCACAGCAGTGACTCTTCCGGAGCACCCTGCGCCCGGCCGTCCCCGATCGATCCCCGGCTCGTCCCCGGCGGCGCCGAGACACCACGGAACAGAGCCATCGACAGTTGGCTGTGCAATAGCTCGTAGCGGTGGGAAAATCCGCGGTGGCAGGGCTCATTCGGCGGTCCCACGCGGTTCACGGAGAACAGGTCGTGCGGCGCGGACGAGGGCGGGAGGTACGTGAGGTTCGAGGCGCTGGGCCCGCTCCGAGTACGACTCGACGCTGGCCAGATCTCCCTGGGCGCAGCACGGGAGCAACGGATCCTGGCCGCCCTGTTGCTCGACGCGAACCACGTGGTGCCGCTGTCGCGGCTGGTCGACGTGATCTGGGACGAGCATCCGCCCACCAGCTCGGTCAAGGTGGTCCGCAACTGCGTGTCGACCTTGCGGAGGCAGTTGGCGCGGGCTGGCGAGATCGTCACCGACTCCGGCGGTTACCTGCTTCGCGTCCCGGACGACGAGATCGACCTGCGGGTCTTCGTCGAGCGCGCACGGCAGGGCCGCCGGCTCGCTGCGGCCGGTGACCTGACCGGCGCGATCGTCCACCTGCGGGAGGCGCTGGCGCTGTGGCGCGGATCCGCCTTCACCGGAGTGACCGGCCGGCTGGTCGAGGCGGCGGCGGCCCAGCTCAACGACCAACGCCGCAGCCTCCAGGAAGAACGCCTGTCGCTTGAACTCACGCTGGGCGGCGGAGCCGAACTCGTGGACGAGATCGCCGACCTGGTCGCCGCGGAACCACTGCGCGAACGGGCCCACGGGCAGCTCATGCTCGCCCTGTACCGGGCAGGCCGCCGGACCGAGGCGCTCCGGACGTATCACCAGGTACGCCGACTGCTGGTGGGTGAACTAGGGATCGAGCCGGGACCGGAACTGACCGAGCTGCACCGGGCAATCCTCAACGCCGACCCGCGACTGGCACCGGTCACGGCGCCCGCGGCAATCTCCCGGCCGGAGCCCAGCCAGCCGGAGGCATCGACCACGACCAAGCCGGTTCCGGCGCAGCTACCCGCGTCGCCGTACGCCTTTACCGGACGCACCGCCGAGCTTGACGAGTTGTCCGGGCTGCTGGACGCGGGGGCTCGGACCCGCACGGCCATGGTGGCAGTCCTCTCCGGCATCGCGGGGGTGGGGAAGACGGCCCTGGCGGTCCACTTCGCCCGCCTCGTGGCCGACCGGTTTCCGGACGGCCACCTTCACGTCGATCTGCGCGGCTTCCATCCAACCGGTCCGCCGCTTGACCCCGGTGAGGCGGTTCGTGGCTTCCTGGACGCGTTCGAGGTGCCGGCACAGCAGCTGCCCGAAGGGCTCGCCGCCCAGTCGGCGTTGCTGCGCACGCTGCTGGCCGGTCGTCGGGTCCTGCTGGTGTTGGACAACGCCCGCGACAGCGAGCACGTCCGCCCGCTGCTGCCGGGTGGACCCGGCTGCCTCACCCTGGTCACCAGCCGCAGCAGGCTGACCGGCCTGGTGATGACCGAGGGGGCCCATCCGATCACCGTCGACCCGCTGCCGCTCGGCGACGCGCACAGTATGTTGATCCGCCGCCTCGGAGCGACCCGGCTCACCGCCGAGCCGGCAGCCGTCGCGACGATCGCGGCCCGGTCGGCGGGGCTGCCCCTGGCACTGGCCATCGTTGCGTCCCGGCTGGTCGACCACCCCCGCTTCTCGCTGCGGGCCATCGCCGAGGAACTGGACCTGGCCCACGGAGGTCTGGAGGGGTTCACCGACGCCGAAACCGATGTCCGCTCGGTCTTCTCCTGGTCGTACCGCGCCCTGAGTGGTCCGGCCGCGCGCCTGTTCCGACTGCTCGGCATCCATCCCGGCCCGGAACTGGGTGTGGTGGCCGCGGCCAGCCTCGCCGGTGTTCCACCCGCGCGGGTACGCCCGCTGTTGGCTGAGCTGGCGCACGCGCACATGGTCACCGAGCACACGCCCGGCAGGTACACGATGCACGACCTGCTCCGCGCGTACGCCATGGAGCGGACGGACACCGAGGAGGACGGCGCCGAGCGGCTCGCGGTGACCAACCGGATGTTCGACCACTACCTGGCCGGCGCCCACCTCGCCGACCTGCGACTGCATCCGCATCGGGATCCGATCGGGCTACCACCGGCGGTGGCGGGCGTGACTGTGGCGGCCATCGGCGACCGCGAGGTCGCCCGGACCTGGTTCAGCCAGGAGTACCCGGTGCTGCTCGATCTTCTGCGGCGGGCCGGCGGCGACGGCTACGACGTCCACGCGTGGCAGCTCGGCTGGGCCCTGACCACGTTCCTGGACCGGTGTGGCCGCTGGCATGACCAGGCAATCGTTCAACAGCTCGCGCTGGAGGCGGCCCGCCGCGTCGGGGACCGGGACGGGCAGGCCCGCGCACACCGCAACATCTCCATCGCGCATCTGCGTCGGGGTCTGCACGGCGAGGCGCGCGACCACCTGTGGCACGCGGTGCGGCTCTACCGCGGGCTCGGCGACCAGGTCGGGCAGGCCCGCACCCTGCTCAACCTGGGTACGGTCGCCGAGCATCGCGGTCAGCCCCGGCTCGCCCTGCGCTACGCCGAACTGGCGCAGCGGCTGTTCCGGGCGGTTGGGCACCGAGCCGGGCAGGCGAACGCCCTGAACAACGCGGGTTGGTACCACAGTCAGCTCGGTGACCACGAGCTTGCGCTACACCACTGCCAGCGGGCGCTGTTGCTGCAACAGGAGGCCGGTGACCGCTACTGGCAGGCTCACACCTGGGACAGCCTCGGGTGCGTGCACCACCATCTGGGCCAGTATTCCGAGGCCACCGAGTGCTACCGACAGGCCCTGTCGCTCTGGCGCGAGGCGGGCGAACGCTACTACGAGTCAACCACGCTTACGCACCTCGGCGACACCCATCTCGCTGTGGGCGAACGGTCGGCGGCGCGTGGGGTGTGGCGGGAAGCGCTGAACATCGTCGTGGAGTTGGGCCAGGACGCCGACCGCATTCTGGAGAAGATCCGTACGGTGACGACTGGGTGAGGCTGGCCAGGACGCGTCGTCTGTGGCGGTCGTCTGGCCGCTGGCTCCCGTTCCCACCCGCGTCCTGACCTTGGAGATGCCGAAGCCGAGCAGGACGGCGGCCTCGGCGGGGGAGTGCCAGCGGGGGCGGAGGTCGACACGGTGCAGGGTTCGAGGGGCCCGATCTACGCTTCGGCCGTCAGTCCGAGGTCCGGATCTGCTCCAGGCGCGTCAGAGGCTCCTGGAGGTACTCCATGAGCTCCCGCAGCGCGTCCTTCTCCGCCATGGTGATCACAACGCCCTCCTCCCACACGGCGCCGACGAGCGTCGTGATCGCCAGGTCCCAGGCCCCGGCGCCGGCGGCGTCCCGGACGATCGGCAGGTACTTCGGGCTGATCTTGGGTGCGAGCTGGTCGATGATCCGGAGGGTGCGCCGGATGTAATCGTTGACTTCCATGGGTCTCCCGTGGGTGCGGTGGTTAGGGCAGCGGGTTGGTGGTGACGCCCTCGCCGCTGACGGGGTGGCCGCCGGAGATGCTGCCGTCCTTGTCCAGGGTAACTTTGCAGGTGATGCCGTCGCGAGTGCCGATGACGACCCAGCCGTCGCCGCCGGGACGCGCCTGAGGGCGGCTGTCGGGGTTGGCGGCGATGCTCTTGAACCAGCCCTCGACCTGCTCCCTGGTGGTGCCGGGCGGGAAGCGCGTCTTGCCGGGCTCGGTGGAGGAGGGCTTGTGGTCGCCATTGCCCTTGCCGTCGCCGTCCCAGATCTTGTCCATCGCCCCGTCGCCCATCTGACCGAAGCGGTCCATGTCGTACAGGGCGTCGGCGAACTCGGGGTCGTCCCAGGGGTTGGTCCTCTTGGGTACCTCGGGCTCGGATGTGTCGGCGTCCTTCGGGCGGCCCTCCCCGGCGCGCTTGAGGCCGTGCTGCTGGGCCGCTCCCACGCGCTTGGGCATCATTGCCGGGTTGAACTTTTTAGGCTTGGCGCCATCGTCGCCACCGCCGTGCGGTGGGGTGGGGCCCGGGGGCCGCTTGTGGATACCCGCCACAGCGAACAGGACCACCACGACGGCGGTGGTCCGCAGAGCCGCCATGAGTTGTCGCATCGAGGGCCGCCTAGACGTCGAGGAGTGCGCGAAGGGCGGAGAGGCTGCTGATCAGGCCCATCAGCCAGCCGAAGATGCGGCCGGTCCAGCGGACGACGGCGACCGCGAGCTGGGAGGCGACCAGCGGTGTGGCGAAGCCGACAGAGAAGACCACCTCGGCCAGCCACACCACGACCTTGGCGATGCAGTCGGCGATGAAGGCGCGCACCACCTCCCGCACCGTCTGCACCAGGACTCCCGCGCCACGGGTCGCGGCACCCATGCCGGCGGCCGTGCCCGCGAAGATCCCGGCGACGTCGATGTTGATGGTCAGGATGTCGCGGTAGGCGTCGGCGGCCGTGCCCTGCCATCCGTCGAGGTCGCCGACCAGCCGCGCCTTGAGGTCCTCGGCGATGGAGAACAACTCACTGGCCATGTTGTCCCAGGTCAAGGCGTGCGTCTCGATGGTCTCGGGGTCGCCGGCCAGCCAGTCGAGTGCCTGCTTCAGTGGCTCGACCTGCTCGATGGCCCACTCGATGCCCATCGACAGGAGCGTGCTGAACGGGTCGATGACGATGGACGCCCCGTCGAGAGCGGCGCCCAAGCCCGCCACTGAGCCGTCGATCCAGCTGCCGGAGTCGATGGCGGCCTTGATGCCCATGTAGTCGTCGGCGAGCGGCAGGCCGGTCCAGCCGTCGCGGTGCGCGGCGCTTGTCGAAGCGATGTCGGAGGTCGTGGCGACCAGTGGGTTGCTCATGAGAGGGCGCCGGGCCGGCTCAGGTCGCGGAGTGGAAGGAGTTGAAGCCGTCGGTGTTCGACTCCTCGGCCCGCTCGTAGGCGTCGGCGTTTCTCTTGATTCCCGCGGCGAGCAGCGCGATGTTCTCGGCGAGCATCCCCACGCCCTTGTCCTGGTCCCGGTGGCGTCCCTCCAGGATGGGCGGTAAGAACTGGCAGAGCTGCCCGTACGCCTCGTCGGCCTGGAAGATGGTGGCGCTCGCTGACTTGACGGCGGCGAAGCGGTCGTGAATGGCCAACATGGCCGTGGCGTGCGCGCGCAGGGCCTCGACGTCGACCTCGAACCCCCCGTGCATTAGTAACGCCCCTCCTCGTCATCGGTGTCGGCGGTCCGGAATCCGGCCAGCAGGGCCCGGCCGGTCGCCGAGTCGGCGCCGACCGTCTCCCGCACGACTTCGGCGGCGGCCTCGGCGAGCTTGACCCGCGCGTTGCGATAGGCGCCCATGATCGCCTGCTGCGTCTGCTCCAGGCTCACGCGCTGCACCCGCGCGGAGAGCCGGACGTCGGCCATCGCCCCCGTGGAGTCGACGGTGACCTCGACGATCCCGTGGGCGTCGCTGGCCGTGACCCGCAGCGCGCGCAAGCCGGCACTGGCGGCCTGCGTGTCGGCGGCCCGGCGCACGGCATTGGCCTGCCATGCCTCCAGGCGTTCCCTCGCATCCTCGGCGTCCAACAGCGGATTAGCCATCGCGCCTCCGTTTCCGTTGCCGAGCAGGGGCATTCGAGGCGTCAGTGTAACCGCGGCCCGCCACACCAGGTTGCCCAGCGAATGCGGCATGATCTGGTTCGGCGTTGTGCGGGATTGATTGATTGGCGCCACCATCAGCGGCGATCAACTTTTCTGTTCCGTAGAAGTGGACGGCGGGACGGCTCTCAACCAACCTCGTCCCGGAGGAGTGGAAGTCATGATGCTGCGCAAGGTGTTCGGAGCGCTGGTGGCGTTGCTGACCTTCGGCACGGTGCTGGTCGTCACGGCGGCCCCGTCGCAGGCGGCGGTGGCCTGCTCGGGCACTGTCACCTACAGCTACGCGTACCCGCCGAGCAAGCCCGTTGCCGAGCTGGTCATCTACTACAACAGCACCAACGGCGGCACGAACAGCGCCTGCATGTACCACCGCGGCGCGGCGTACGGCTCCTCGGCGCGGACCTCCGTGCAGATCGCCCGGTGCGCGGAGACCTCCGGAAGCGGCTCGTGCACCGCCACCGCGGTCTCCACCAAGGACAACGCCGACTACCTGTACTACGCCGGGCCGCGCGGAGTGACCGGCACGGCGAACAACTGCGTCGACGCGTACGGCGAGATGGACTGGGCCGGCACCACCTACTGGATCCACTCCGGTCGCCAGGGCTGTTGAGTTCGGTGACGCCTGACCGGTGGTCCGGTGGGATCCGTCCCGCCGGGCCACCGGTGGTGGCCGTCGGCGTACGCCCCCATTAGGGGTAGAGGCAGGCGGTACGGCGGGCCGCGAGCCGCTGGTCGGCGGCGAGGGGCAGGGCCTCGGCGGTGCTGGAGCCGTCGGGTCGGGCCGCCCGCACGTCGAGTACGTCGGTCGGCGCGCCACCGCCGAGACAGGCGACAGCGGCCACCGGGATCTCGGCAGTGGGTCCGGGTTGCACGGACGGGCGGTCGAGCTTCCAGACGAGGTCGAACGGCGGGGCGGCCATCCCGGTCAATCCGATCTGGTGCCAGCGGCGCTCCGCCGGCAGCGCGGGGTCGTCCGCGTAGTAGGCGGCAAAGCCGACGATCTCCAGGTGCGTGCCGGTCGCGCTCAGCCGCCACCCACCCGGGCCGGTCAGATCGGGGGCGATCGCGAGGGCGATCGCGGTCGGCCCGGGTCGGTCGCCCGTGCAGCGGGACGGTTCCAGGCCCGTGGGCGGGTTGCCGTGCACCACCCCGGAGGCGATCAGCCCACCGTCGGCGAGGCTGAACCAGCGGATGTCGGGGGTTTGGGAGGTGGAGTCGGTGATCCGCTCACCCAGGCAGTAGCCGGTGAGCCCGACCACGCAGCCGGGCGGAATGGTGTAGAGGATGCCCTGGTCGCGGCGGGGCTCGCTCCGGACGTGCACACCACCGCCGTACGTGACGGCGGTGAAGGCGGCGTCCGTGGTGGTCGCCGGGCAGGCTGTGGTGGTCGTCGTGCCGGCGGCTGCCGTCGCCCCGCTGGCCGGCCACTTCAGCTGGGTCATCGGCACCACGGCGGCGGTACCGGCGAGGCCGGCGACCGCCACCGCCGCCAGCGCCAGTCGCCGTCGGAGTTTCCGGTGCCGCGGGGGGCTCGCGGGCCGATCGTGGGCCGGTCCGGCCGCGCCGTCGGTTGGCTCGTCAGTGGCCGGGGCGGGTGAATCTCCGGCAGTCACAGTGGATGGTGACTCGGCGAGGGGTGTGGCGAGCGGTTCGGCCGGCGTCGGGTCGGGTGTTTCTGCCCTTGCCGGGTCGGCTGGTGCGCTGGCCGAACTGGCGGGCCGCAGTTCCTCGTCCAGTTCGAGCCAACGCTGCCTCCACTGGGCGGTGTCCCCGCCGCAGGCCCCGACGTACGCGAGCAGCACGTCGAGGCTGGGTTGCCGGATTCCGCTGGCAGCGGCGGAGAGGGTCGAGGCGCTGTAGCCGGCCACCTCGGCCAATCGCCGGTAGGTGGGGTTGCCCGCTTCGACACGTAACTTCCGTAGCTCATGGGCGAAGGACGACAACGGTCCAGCCGTCGGATCTACGGGCCGCTCGTGCCGAGCCATGCCGCTCCCTTGTCCCGGTAGCGCCCTGGAGCGGGGGTGCCGCAGCACAGGGCTCATGTTTCCTGGTAAGTCGTCCAAAGTAGAAAAATTATATTGATTTCCTGGAACGGCAGACGACGGCTACCAGTGTGCGGGGGTGGCGTGGGACCGGCGGTGCGCGCTCCACCGTTGAACGTCGCCGGGTGCGGCCCGACAGGCGGGTCCCGCTCCGGCGAGCTGCAACATCCTCCATCGCGGATGCGTCTTTTGTCCGTGATCGCTCCGGCAACGTGGTACGACTGCTTCAGCGACTAGCCGACGAAGCGAGCGGGCCGGGTGACGAGTAACAGAGTGGCCAATCTGCTGCGCAGGCGTGAGAGTCCGCAGCGGCCGACGTTCCTGGAACTGTTCTTCGATCTCGTTTACGTCTTCGCGCTCACCCGAATTGTGCACGAGTTGGTGTTGGACTACACCAGGGGGCACGTCGCGGAGCGGTTGACCACCTCCCTCGCGGAGAACGGCGAGACTCTGCTGCTGCTGTTGGCCCTGTGGTGGATCTGGACCCAGACGGCATGGGTGACCAGCAGATTCGATCCGTTCCAGCCGCCGATCCAGTTCGTTGTCGTCGCGACGATGTACGGAAGCCTGCTCATGGCGGTCGCGATTGCGGGGGCTCTCGCCGACACTGGCATGCTGTTCGCGAGCACCTATGTCGCGATTCAGGTGGGCCGCACCCTCTTCTTCGTGGGCATCGTGCGCGGTCACAATTTGCGCCGCGTCAATATGTTGGCGCTCATCTGGTTCAGTGCGTCGGCCGTACCGTGGCTCGCCGGAGCCTTCGCTCCCGAGGTGACGCGCAATTCGCTGTGGACGGTGGCCCTGGCAATCGACTACCTGGGGGCCAGGCTCGGCTGGCCGATACCGGGGCTGGGCCGCTCGCGGGTGTCCCCGTGGGCCGTCGCGGGCGAGCACCTGGCCGAGCGCTACTGGCAGCTTGTCATTGTCGCGCTTGGCGAGACGATCCTGACCTCCGGGTCGAGTCTTCTCCGCGGCTCGATCGTGGCCGAACGAATGATGGCCCTTACCTTGTCGTTCCTCACCACGGTGTTGCTGTGGCGGATCTACTTCTATCGAGCCGGCCAGATCCTGGGCGAGGCCATCGCGGCATCCGCCGACCCGGGCCGGCTCGGTCGGTGGGCCGAGTTCGCCCACCTGCTCATGGTGTCCGGCATCCTCGCCACCTCGGCCGGCTCCGAACTCGTCCTCATAGATCCATCCGGAGAGGCCAAACCCGCCTGGGTCGGAGCCATCCTCGGAGGGCCCGCGCTCTACCTCGCCGGGCGCTCAGTGTTCGAGTACGTGGCCTTCGCCCGAGTGTCCTGGCCACGGCCGATCGGGATCCTCGTCCTCGCGGCCATGGCACCGATCATGGTCGGCCTACCGCCCCTCGGGGTCGCCGCGGCGGCGGCTGCCGTCCTGCTCGGCATTGCCGTCTCCGACACGACCCGAGCCCACGGACGTCCACTGGAGGAGGCCTCGCCGCCACGCTGACGCGTATCCGTCACCCATTGAACGAGGTCGACTCGCCGGGCAACCTGCGAGACGGCGATCACGGGCTTACACGCCCAGGCCTCCCACCACTGTTACCTCTTGGCTGGTGAACTCGCCCGTAAGCATCGGCATGGCCTTGCCGATCGCCGCCCTGGTCTCGGGAAGCTGCAACGAGGCGTCGTGCTTCTCCTTGCTCTGCCACACCTCACTCACCCAGATCGTGTCGTCGTCGGTGTCCGAGACGCTCACGACGTACAGGTCGCATCCGACCGTGCGCAGGCCATCAGCGCCGCTCAGCAGGATGTCCACGACGTCATCCCGGTAACCAGGCTTGGCCTTCATCGATCCGATGTAGCCGTACGACACAGCAACTCCTTAAGCGGCGGCGAGCTGATCGGGTTCATGCGACGAGCGCAGAAAGCGCCTCGCAACGGAAACGATTTCTGCGGCCTCGAGCATACTGATCTATCGCTGACAAGGCGCGGCGATCGTGAGCGTGCCCCGATCGACTGCCGAGATGATGGAGGCGTTCGCGTGGTGAGTCAGCGCAGTGCTGTTGCGAGTTCGGTGGCGTTGTCGAACGCGGCTGCCGCCCTTTCTGACTCGTCGTCGGTGAGCGTGACGGACTGGGCGCGGGCCAGCAGTTCGGCCGCGGTGTCCGGGTCGTGCAGCACCATCGCGAGTTCGGCGCGGTAGACCAGGACCTCTACCTGCTCGACCGGGTCGTCGTCGGCCTGCGGGCGGGCCAACGCGCTGTCGAGGATCCGAACGGCCTGGCTGACGCTTCCCCTGGAGTCGGCCTGTACGACGGCATTCGCCAGGGCTTTGGCCAGCCGCCCGGCAGACGTGGCGTCCGGCATGGGGGCGGCGGTGGGGTCCCGGAACACGCGGATCCAGTTGCCGCCCGGGTCGATGACGCTGAATCCGCCCAACCCGTCGGCGTTCTTTCGCGCCCTGGGCCGGGTCATCCGCGGCGTTCCGGACACCAGTACCTTGCCGTACGCGGCGCGCATGCCGGCTGCGAATGCTCGGTGCAGTCCCTCGATGTCCGGGGTGATTACGAGACAGGAGCCGTAGGACTGCTCCGGGTCGAATCCGGCGATCTCGAAGAACTGCAGGTCGATGTCCTCGCGCTGCACCCCCACGCACGGGTTGGGCTTGCGTTGTTTGTACGTGGTGTGGAAACCGAGAACTCCGTAGAAGGTTTCGATGTCGTCGATGGATGCGCACGGCAGCAGGGGAACGGTCCGCTCGTTGGCCATGCCTCCTTCCTAGGCGTCGCGGGGTGTCCGTCGCACATGGAAATAGCTGACCATCGCCTCCGGCCATCCGTTCGGCTGATGACCCCGAACGCAACGACGGTGGCGAGCTGGACACGCCGTCAGACCGGGTCGGCGGCGCGGAGCTGTGGCCACCGCTGCTCGGTCCAGGCCCGCAACAGCCACTCCATCGGTCCGTACCGGAACCGTGCCATCCACGCCGCGCTGGCGGCGAGCTGCGCACCGTAGATGGCGACCGCGATGACGAGGACGACCGCGGGTGCGACGGTGCCGGCGAGGCCCAGTCCGACGCCGGTGAAGACCAGCACACAGAGCAGCGATTGACCCAGGTAGTTCGACAGGGACATCCGTCCGGCCGGTGCGAGTACGGCGACCACCCGCCGGCCCCGGTTGGTCTGGAAGAAGCGGAGAAGGGTGGCGGCGTACGCGGCGGCGAGCAGCGGCGCGGTGAGTACGCCCGCCGTCAGTCCGGTCAGGTTGGCGGTGCCGCCGCCGGAGGCGAAGATCACCGCACCCGCCAGGCCGATCGGATAGCCCACTTGCTGCACCCGGCGCAGGAACTGCCGGTTTCCGACGACGTCGGTGAGCAGCCGGCGCCGCCCGGCCGCGTAACCGAAGAGGAAGGCCGAGAGCGCGAGCGGCCCCTGCACGAGGAGGGTGCCGAACATCGCCGGCAGTTGCCGTACGTGCTCGGTGATCACCGACCCGATTCCGCCCTGTAGTGCCTCGGTGGATCGCTGCCCCGCCGCCAGTGCCGTCGCCGGATCGGTGACCAGCTGGGTTCCGCCGACGGCGGCGAGCGCGAGGACGAAACCGATCCCGCCGGTCAGCAGTACGGCGGCGCGCAGCGCGGTCCCGACGCGGACTCCCCGCATGGCGAGCAGGATCAGGCCGAGCAATGCGTACGTGGTCAGGATGTCGCCCTGGAACAGCAGCACCGCGTGCAGGATGCCGAGCACGAAGAGCCCGGCCAGCCGTCGCCGGAACCGGGGGGCGAAGTCGACGCCGCGCCGCGCGGCGGAGTCGAGTTGGAGCGTGAAGCTGTAGCCGAACAGGAAGGAGAAGAGCAGGTACGCCTTCATCGTGAAGAGCAGCTCGACCAACCACAGGACCGCCTGGTCGCCCCACGAGTCGTGCGCGGGATCCGGCACCAGATGGAAGGGATAGCCGGAGGCGAAGAAGGCGATGTTGACAATCAGGATGAGGAGCAACGCCACGGCGCGCAACGCGTCGACGGCAGCGATCCGGGAGAACGGCCCGGGCGGCCCTTCATTAACGACTGACGGGTCTTTGACGGAGAACTTCACGCGGCTACCCCCGTATCGAACAGTAAATCGAATTCGATGGCTCCCTCCGACCCTACGAAGCGGCAAATCCAGGTGACAGCCGGTGAGCGGGAACGTCGCCGGTGGGGTAGGCCCTACCCCCGCCCCATCAGTGCCGGATGCTACGAAGGGACGTGCCTGACATGACCAGATCCCTTGATGCCACGTCCCTGGAAACTCCACGGTTGCTGTTGCGCCGCTGGCGAAGCAACGATCTGGACGGCTTCGCCGCGGTAAACGCAGAGCCCGAGGTAATGCGCTACATCCATGACGGCCGCACCCTGGACCGGGCCGCGACCGCAGAGCGCCTGGCCATCTATCAGCGGCACTGGGATGAGCACGGCTTTGGCCTGTACGCGGTGGAGATCAAGGAAACCGGAGAACTGGCCGGCTTCACCGGGCTGGCGGTGCCGACCTTCCTGCCCGAGATCTTGCCGGCCGTGGAGATCGGCTGGCGGCTCGGCCGCGCGCACTGGGGCCGGGGTCTGGCCACCGAGGCGGCCCAGTCCGTGGTCGCCCACGCTCGTGCCGAGCTCGGACTGCGGCGGCTGGTCAGCATCCACGTTGTCGGCAACGAGGCGTCGGCGCGGGTGATGGTCAAGCTGGGCATGACGCTGGAACGCGAGGCCGTACAGCCGGACACCGGCCGCCAGGTCCGGGTCTACGCGATGGATCTTTAGGCGGTACACACAGCGACCGTCCAACAGCTCGTTGACGAGCGGAGACGGTCACACCCCGCACGAGTCACCAGCTCGCCAGATTCGACGATGGCTTGTCGGGCCGCTAGGCCGTTGGCTCTTCTGCTGTTCAGCGGTGGCTGACGACGTCACCAGCGGCTTTTCACACCTAAGGTGGTCCGATGCCCCAACGCTCGGTACCCGCTGAAAAGGTTGACTGGTCGTCGGTGAGCCATGCCTACGGCCCTGCCGTCGAGATCCCGGCCCTCCTCCGTGCTGTCAGGTCAGACATCCAGGAGGTCCGCCAAGGTGCATACGGCGATCTCGTCGACCTGCTCGTGCATCAGGGCTCCCGGTTCGAGGCCAGTGCTGCGGTGGCTCCTTACCTGATCGATATTGTCGCTGATCCGGCGGCCCCGGACCGCTTTGCTGCCTGCCAGGTGTTGGCGGCGATCGCGGTGGGCGATGAGAGTTCATGGCTCAGCGATCGTCCTGATCCATCAGACATGAGGGCTGAGGCCCAACGCCGCGCGTCATTGAGCCGAGAGGAGTTGGAGGCGGAGCATCGAGATTGGATGGCAGCGGCACCGAATGAAGAGGAGCGCAGCGCACGGGAACGGCGAGCCGAATGGGGCGACGTCGAGGCAGACCGTGACGAGCAGCGGTGGACGATAGAGGCGTACGACGCGGTGCGGGTCGGGGTGCCTGTCTACGTGGCAGCGCTGGAAGCCTCGGAAGCTGCGGTCCGGCTGTACGCCGCTCACCTGCTCGCCTGGTTTCCTGAGGAAGAGGGCTTGGTCGGCCCAGTGTTGGCCGGTCTCATCCGGCGGGAGCCGGATCCGGTCGTCGCGGCAGCTGCCTGTGTCGCGGCGAGCCTCGGGTGTCCTCACGGCGGCGAAGCATTAATCGACGCGCTGTCTAATCGGCGAGGCAGCGTAAACCGTGCCGAGCGCTGGTCGGCGGTGTTGGGCCTGTCGAGAATCTTGAGTCATCCGGATCGATCCTTGGTCAGAGAACTCTATGAATGCCTCTTCGGGGCCACTGAACCCGTACCCTATTGGCCGTTCCTCGAAGGTGACATGGCCGGCATGGCGGCCCTCACGATCGCAGAATTAACTCCCGGAGTCGCCGGGGATCGGATCGACGTGCTGGCCGAAACGGCCGCCTCCGCTGATCACACCGCAGATGCCTTCACCCTGCTCACCGCTCTGTTGGACGCAGCCTTCCCCGACGGGCCGATACCCGACGGTGTGGGATTCACGGACCTCACCCCAACCCGGCAGAGAGCCCTCTGGACGGTGTTGAGCAGCGGCGTCATGTCAGCCGCGCCCAGGCTGCTCAGCCGCTACAACCTGCCTGACAGCGAGCAACAACTTCGGACCTGGTGCCGAGCGTGAGGTCCATGGGTAACCGTTCCACCAACGGCTGAGTGACCAACTGGGTGACCGTCGGGCGCGCAACCAGGTCGCCGCAGGTCATGCGGAGAGGCGGTGTACGTTCCGCTTGAACGGCCGGTGCCAGTAGGTCAATTCCGAGCCCGACGCCGACTTCTCGACCGCCGGCAGCCTCGTCGTCGACCAGCCGCTTGTCCCGCCGTGCTAACCCAGGAGGCGTAGGCTGCTTGCCCGGAACGCTTCGGGTACCGCGGCTGGCCTACCGTCCCCAAGGGTTGCGGACCCTCGGCTCGGACATCGCCGGATGGGTCGAGGCGGTGGGTTCCGCCGTCACTCGGTTCCGACCTGGTGACGAGGTGTACGGCGACAATCTCATGCTTCGGTGGCCGATCTCTGCGTCGCGGGTGACCTCCGCATCCACATCGACCGGGCCTTCACCCTCGACGAGACCCCTGAGGCGTTGGCCTACGTGGGCGAGGGACGCGCCCTCGGAAAGGTCGTCGTGAGCGTCACCTGACAGGAGTCCCGCCTCAGCAAGAGACACGACACGCCTCCCACATCGCGCGGGTCATCTCGTACTCGACCTCCGCTCCCGACAGCGGGTCATCACCGAACGGTCGGTAGGTGCGCACGTACCTCATGCCGATGGCTTCCATCACGCCGCGAGAGCCGGTGTTCACGGCCATGGTCTGCGCGATCACCCGGCTCTGCCCGACGGTGTCGAAGGCGTGCCGCAGCAGGGCGCGGGATGCCTCACTGGCCAAGCCTTTCCGCCAGTACCGACGCACAAGGCGGTAACCCAGGTCTGTGACTGTCGGGTCGTCAGGTTGGTCGGGGCCGTGCGCCGGCGGAAGCATCATGAGCCCGATGAACTCGCCCTCGTCCTCGCGTGCCGGCGGCGTCGAGCCGCGCGCGCCGCCATCGGAGCCGAACGCCATCCAGAAGCCCAAGCCGTCCACCGTGCCTGCCAAGGCCATCCTCTGCCCGTGGGCTGCGACCACCTCGTCCCTGGATCGCGCCCGGCCGCCGTTGATGTAGCGGAGGACCTCCGGATCGGAGTCAAGCTGGAGTTCCAGATCGAGGTGCCGGTCGGCAAGCGGGACCAGCAGCAGACGGGCGGTGTTTAAGGTCGGTTGGGGCATGAGGCAGAGGATCACACGATCGTGCCAGTTGCGGGATCCGATTTTCGGAGGTCACAGCGCTCATCTGCCGCGTCTCGAATCCACTGACAAACTCTGCGACACCAGGGTGACAGTGCCGCCTCAGCGATGTCTGCGGAGGCGGCACTGTCACCGACATTTGAGCCGCGAGGCCTACTCCTTCACACCGATGTTGTCGATCGGAGGGGCGCTGAGCAGCCGTCGGACGGGCCACACAGTGGTTGCCAACGCCAGCAGCGTCGTGCCGCCGAGCACCGCCACCCCACCGAGCGGCGGGACGTACGGGATCGGGCTGCCGGTCAGTCCGTTGACGATCGCGCTCAGGGTCAGCGCCGCTATCGTCGCGCCGATCAGCACCGCGGTGCCGAGCAACCCGGCCTGTTCGGCCTGGACCATCGCGCGAATCTGCCGGCGGGTGACCCCGACCAGTTGCAGCAACGCCAACTCGCGGCGGCGGGCCAGCGCGGCCATCACCATCGTGGTGGCCGCCGCCAGCGCCGCGTACCCCACCATCACGCCGATCAGCAGCCGGTTCAGCCAGGCACCCAGAGCCAGATCGGTGCTGATCAGGCGGGTACGGGTGGCGGCGTCGAGAACCTCGGTGCCCGGTCTCCCAGCCGACCACGTGGCCAACGCGGTGTCGGCCTCCGGGCCGGCGCTGACCAGGACCTCGTCGGTGGTGTTCGCGGCCGTGTGCCCGGCGACCGTCTCGGCAGCCAGTGTGACGTCGCCGAAGCCGAGGCCACGGCCGTAGATCGCGATGACGTCCAACGTGACCGGGGTGCCGTCGCCCAGCCAGAGTTCCGCCCTGTCGCCGACGTCCCAGCCGGACGAGGACGCCTGCGTCGCGGACACGGCGACGGTGCCCGCGCGCAGGTCGGTCAGATTGCCCGCGCGCACAGCGAGGTCCATTGTCGACGTGACGCCCGCCGGGTCGACCGACTGCGCGCCGACCGGCTCGATGCCGCCCAACGCCCGCACCACCACCTGGGTACGACGCACACCGGTGGCCGCCCGTACCCCGGTCAACTCGCGGATCTCCCGCGCCGCGTCCGCCGGCAGCCCACCCGGGGCGACAACGACCCGCTCGGCGAGGGTTCCCGCGCTGCTCTGCGTGGTGGTCTGCCGTTCCAGGTTGGTCTGCAGGAACCAGACCGAGCCGCCGAACCCCACCGACAGCACGAGGGCGGTCAGGACCGTCGCCATGCCCTGCGCGTTGGCCCGCAGGTTGGCCGCGGCCAGGTAGCCGCTGACCCGCCACACCCGCGGCAACAACGGTGTGAGCAGCCGTGCCGCGTACGCGTTGATCCTCGGTGCGAGCAGCGCCACGGCGATGACGAACAGGTACAACATGCCGGCCGCGCCGGCCAGTGCCCCGGTCGACCCGCCCGCACCGAGGGTGAACGCCCCGGAGGTGCCGGCCGCCGCCAGCGTCAGCACGCCGGCGATCAGCCGCACCCGGCCGCTCCGCCGGGGCTCGACGGCGATTTCGCCGAGCGCCTCGATCGGCTTGATCCCGGTGACCCGGCGGGCGGCGACCAACGCGGCCAGCACCGCCACGAGGACCGCCGTACCGACAGCGGCCGGCACCGCGAACAGACCGCCGGCCATCGGGAAGCTGGCCGGCACGAACCCCCGCTCGACCAGCTCGCCGTGCACCCAGCGGGCCGCCAGCAGGCCCGCCGGGCCGCCGACCGCAGAGCCGACCAGGGCGAGCAGCGCCGCCTCGGCGATCAGCATGCGGCGCACCTGCCCCGGCGTGGCCGCGACCGCGCGCAGCAACGCCAGGTCACGTCGACGGTGCCGGACGGACAGCCCGATGGTGCCGGCCACCACGAAGACGATCAGCAGGACGACGTACCCCCCGAAAGCCGATCCGGCCGTGACCAGCAACGTCTGAGCGGCCTGGTTCTCCGACTGCTCGACGTTGCCGCGGTCGTTCCCGGCGTACGTCGTGGCGCCGGCCGCCGACGCGATCTCGCGCACCGCGCCGACGTCGGCGCCGGGCACCATCCGCACGCCGATCGCATCAACCCGGCCCGGGTGGGCGGACAACCGGGCGGCCTGCGCGTCGGTGAAGAACACCGCCGCCGTACCGGTCTCGGCGGTTCCGCTCACCAGGTACGACCGCCCGACCCCGCCGACGACCAGGTCGATGCGGTCGCCGGGTGCCACGCCGAACCGGGTGTCGAGCAGCACCTCGTCGTCGGCCCGTGGCGCGGCACCCGCGACGATCCGACGACCGGTGAAGGCGTACGTGTCCCAGCCGTGGCCCAGGGCGGCGGGGGTGCCGATCACCACCGCGTCGTCGCCGGTGACGGCCGCAACACCCGGCACCTGGCGGATCCGGTCCACCACTGCCGCGTCCACAGTGCCGCCCTCGGGCAGCGCGACGGTGCTCGTGGTGGTGTCGCCGAACTCCTTGAACGTGTGGCTGACGGTGCGGTTGGCGACGACCACGTCGGCCGCCGCCCAGAGCCGTGGCTCCGCGCGGAAACGCAGCCCTGACTCGACGAGGGTGCCCATCGCCACCAGGATCAGCACACCGGCGACCAGGGCCAGCAGGGTGGCGGCGGCGGGGCCGGCGCGGTGCCGCAGCAGGCGGGCGGCGAGCCCGGTCATCGGAGGACCCGCCGATCCAGCGACGCCAGGTGCTCGGCGATACCGGCGGCGCCGAGCTGCGGAAGGTCGGCGACGATCGCACCGTCGGCCAACACGAGCACGCGGTCCGCGTACGACGCGGCGATCGGGTCGTGGGTCACCATCACCACTGTCAGGCCGTGCTCGTCCACGACCGCGCGCAGCAGCGTCAGCACCTCCGCCGCGCTGCGGGAGTCGAGAGCGCCGGTCGGCTCATCGCAGAAGATGACCTCGGGGCGGGTGGCCAGCGCGCGGGCGATCGCCACCCGCTGCTGCTGGCCGCCGGAGAGCGCGGCCGGCCGGTGGTGCAGTCGGTCGGTGAGGCCGACCCGCTCGACCACCTGGGTCAGCCAGACCCGGTCCGGACGGACGCCGGCCAGGCGCAGAGGCAGCACGATGTTCTCCTCGACGGTGAGCGCGCCGATCAGGTTGAACGCCTGGAAGACGAACCCGATCCGGGTACGACGCAGCTCGGTCAGGCGGGTCTCGGACAGCCCGGACAGGTCGGTGCCTCCGATCACCACCCGGCCGGAGGTGGGCCGGTCGAGCCCGGCCGCGGTCTGCAGCAGCGTGCTCTTGCCGGAGCCCGAGGGCCCCATCACCGCCGTGAAGGTGCCCCTGTCGAAACGGACGTCGAGGCCCGCGAGCGCAGTCACCTGGTTACGGCCGGCGTCGTACACGCGGGTGAGGTGTTCGACGCGTACCGCCGCTTCGGTTGTCTGTCCCGGATAGTCCGGCATTCTGGTGGCCTCTCTCCGTGTCATCGGCAAGAACTGCGCGCACCAGAAACGCTATTGACGTGGGAGAACGGCAACCATCCCGCGGGCTGCCAGGTCCGGGTACAGCAGGCGCTACCGCCGATCGCCGTCCAGGTAGCGCAGCACGGCGGTGACCCGGCGGTCGGCAGTGTCGTCCGGTGGCAGCTGAAGCTTCGAGAAGATGCTGCGGATGTGCTTGTGCACCGCGCCGTCGGTGACGAACAGTCGCTCGGCGATCGCGCTGTTGCCAAGCCCTTCGGCCATCAGCCCCAGCACCTCACGCTCACGTGGCGACAGCTCGCTCAGCGCCGTGTCCGTCCGGCGGTTGCGGGCGAGCAACTGCGCCACCACCTCCGGGTCGATCACGCTGCCGCCGCCCGCGACCCGGTGCAGCGCGGCGAGGAACTCCTCGACCCGGCCCACCCGCTCCTTCAGCAGGTAACCGAGCCCGACGGCGCCGACCGAGAACAGGTCGGTGGCGAACGCCTGCTCCACGTACGCCGACAGGACCAGCACCGCGAGGCCGGGTCGCCGCCGCCGGGCCTCCACCGCCGCCACGATGCCCTCGTCGGTGTGGGTCGGGGGCATCCGTACGTCGACGATCGCGACGTCCGGCGCATGTTCGTCCACGGCGACCAGGAATTCGCCCGGAGTGCCGGCCGTGGCGACCACGTCCAGGTCCTCCGCCCGCAGCAGCAGCGCCAAACCCTCACGCAGCAGCGGGTCGTCCTCGGCGATCACGATCCGCATGGCAGCTCCACGTCCATTCTCGTCGGCCCTCCCGGTGGGCTCGTCAGCGTCATCCGGCCGTCGTACGCCTCGACCCGCCGCCGGATACCGGTGAGCCCTGAGCCACGTGTCTCGTCCGCGTCGCCGTGCCCGTCGTCCTCGATGCTCACCAGCAGCCGGCCGTGCTCGCGGCGCACGGCCACGTCCACGCGGCTCGCACCGCTGTGCCGGACGACGTTGGTCAGCGCCTCGGCCACCACGAAGTAGGCGGTGGCCTCGACCGAGGCCGCGCACCGCACGGCCACGTCCACCTCCAGTCGACAGGGCACCGCGCAGCTGCCGGCCAGGCCCGCCAGCGCGCCGGCGAGACCCCGGTCGTCCAGCACCGGCGGCAGGATCCCGCGCACCACCGTACGCAGCTCGCCGAGTGCCTGTTCGGCGGCGTCCTGCGCCTGCCCGAGGATTTCGTCGGCGCGGTCCGGATTGCGGCGCACGGCCCGCCGCGCGGCACCCAGCAACACGTTGACCGCCACCAACCGGTTCTGCGTGCCGTCGTGCAGCGACCGCTCGATCCGGCGCAGTTCGACAGCGTGGGCGTCCAGCGCCGCAGCGCGGGTGGCGGTCAGCTCGGCCACCCGCAACGACAGGTCGACACCTGGCGGTGGAGGCAGCAGCCACCGGCCCGGCCACGCCTGGAGACGGGCCAGGGCCGGGCTGAACCAGATCGCGGCGGCCAGCCAACCCACCCCGAGCACCCCGACCCAGAGCGCGTCGGACAGGTCGTCGACGCGCCACCAGACGATCCCCGGCGCGGCGTCGGGGGGAACCAGCCGGTACCACAGCGGGAAGGTGGTGTCCTGCACCGCATAGAGCGGCAGCGCGACGCCGACCAGCCCGGTCACCAGGCCGATGAGTGAGTACAGCCCGACCCAGCCGAGCTCCCGGCGCACGAACGGATCGTGCACAGCCGTCCGCAACCCGTCCGGCACCGGACCGGGGGTGGGGATCCGGTCGCCCCAGCGGGACAGCCGGGCGCGCTCACGGTCGGCCACCGACCGCACCACCCGCAACGCACCGGGCACCGCCAGCAGCCCCACCCCGCCCACGCAGGCCACCGCCACGATCGCCGCCCAGAGCAGCGCGCCCAGCGCCAGCGTGGCGGTGCCCAGCCCTCCGACGAGGTGCTCCAAGGCGTTGACCGAGGCGCGAACCCGCCCCCGCACGTACGCCATCGACCCACCTCCCCCGCCAACATAGGCCACCGCAGGCCCCGCCCAGCAACGTCCGGCGCGGAAGGTACAGCCTGCTGTACCACTGTCGTCGAGCTGGCGGGATCGTCTCCGCCGCGCCGCCTACCTAGCGTTGACGGCGTCGAGGAACATTCGCCGAATGGAGGCAGTCATGACCGATCCGTACCGCATCACCGAGGCCCCGGTCGCCGCGACGAAGAAGCCGGGCGGCCCGCTACGCCCGCTGCTGTGGCTGGTGCTCTTCGTCAGCGCGGCGGCCAACGTGGTGCTGTCAACCGCGGCGGACAACCAGTGGATCAGCTCCGGGTTCGGGCTGGTGGCGCTGCTCTGCGCGGTCGCGCTGATCGTCCACCACCGCCGTAACCGGGTGCGCGAGTCGTAGGGGCCCGACCGTCACGCCCGATCACCCATGCCGGTCGACGTTCCACCACTCACGGGCCAGTGCCGGCCAGTGCTTCCCCCATGCGGTGGGCGCGAACCGTACGAGCTCGGGGAGGAGGAGTGAACGGCGGTCAGGAGCAGGCGATCCTCGCGGTGTACGTCCGAGGGCTGGACGGCATGTGTGTTGGTTGCCGGGCACAGCGGCTCGCAACGCGAACGAATTCTGCGGCCTCGAGATACTGATCTGCCGGTGACCAGGCGCGGCGATGGTGAGCGTAAATGGAGCGGTCGTCGGCGTCCGCACACGATGAGCGTTCACTCGATCATCAAGCTAACCGTGATCGGACACCGTCCGGTCACGCTCTCAGTCTTGGGACGGCGGAGTGACTCGTCCAGCCACTAGCATCGCGCTGATTCCCGCCCCCCATTACGGAGACCTCCATGCGCAAACTTGCCGCCGCCCTCGTGGGCGTGCTCGTGGCCGCACTTCCGGCAACGGCCGCCCTGGCCGCCGCCCCCAAGCCGGATATCGCGGTGACCTCCGCCGCCGACAAGGCCAGCTACGCCGAGGGTGAGACCTTCACCATCACGGTCACGGTGGAGAACAAGAGCTCCGTCGACGCCAAGCACGTGCACTACACCGGCGGCGACAGCGAGGGCGTCGACGATGTCGCCTATGGTGAGCTGTCGAGCGGCTTCGACCTCGCCGCCGGTGCCACCAAGACCGTAAAGCTCACCGGCAAGACCAACCGCGTGGCGTGGCAGGTCGGCCGGGGATACGTCGCCTTCGAGCTTCGCGCCGACAATGGCGAGGCCAACGCCGCCGACAACATCACCAGCGTGCGGCTGCTGGTGCCGGGCGCCTTTGACGATCTCGGCGGATACGTCTTCCAGGGTGAGTCCTATGACGCCGAGTGGACGCCCCAGACCGCCGGCGTGCCGGGTGTGAAGGTCGTCGCCACCACTGCCGACGGCAAGACGAGGTACGCCGAGGCCATCACGGACGCCAAGGGCCTGTTCCGTCTCGCCCACCTCCCAGCCGGCGACGTCCTGCTGACCTTCACCGCCCCGGCGGGCTGGAAGGTCATGGCCGGCGAGAACGGCGAGTACGACCACACCTTGGCGCAGGTCAGCGCCGACGACAGCGACGAGCCGCGCATCTTCGTGCCGGCGAAGAAGGTTCCCGTGAGCTCTCCGAGCGCCTCGCCGTCGCCGTCCTCGCCGTCGCCGTCTTCCTCGCCGTCTTCGTCTTCGCCGCCGTTGTCGCCGTCGTCGTCGCCGACGAGCGCCGGTCCGGGCCTGCCGGTCACCGGCGACAAGACCATGCTGCTCGTCGGCGCGGCTGCGGTCGCCCTCGCGGTCGGCATCGCGCTGGTGCTCGTCGCACGACGCCGTCGCGTACGCCTGCAGGCCTGATCGACCGACGTCGCTTCGGCGGCCGGACACCGCGGGCGGTAGCTGCCGCCGCTGTGTCGAGCAGAGCGAAGGGCGCCGAGGCTCCAGTACCCGCTGGAGCCTCGGCGCCGCCGCTCCGACCGCGACGACGCCCTCAACGCGCGCTCCGTCGGGTGTTCACGCGGTTGGGACATGAGAAGACTGATGTGAATCCTCTGTGAAATGCCGGTGATCGGTCGGCGGCATGTGTCGACGGCCCGACGACGTCTATACAATGCACCTCATCTATATCGAGCTGTAACCATGGCTGAGGTGAATCTGCTGCGTATTCAGGTAGCGCTCATCGGCATTTCCCGGTTGGCGGGCGGGCCAGCCACAGGTGCGACGGCCCCGACCGTAACTGCTCTCGGTGACCTGGGCGCGTGCCGTTGAGCGGCCATGTGGCTGGTGGTCGGTTGGACGTCTCCATACTGGGTCCCATTCAGCTGTGCCGGGACGGCGTCCCGGTCCCGCTGGGTCCACAGCTCACCACGCTGTTCGCCATCCTGCTGTTGGAGCTCGGTAAGCCGGTGCCGAGCCGGCGACTGGCGACACTGCTCACCGGCGACGACGCGTCGGACGCCGCGCGGGCCACCCTCCGCAGCCATGTCGCCCACCTGCGGCGTGCCCTCGAACCCGGTGAGCGCGGGCGGCGTGGCAACTGGCTCATCGCCACGGTCGGCCGCGGAGCCGCAGCGGGATACCGGCTGGACCTGGACCCGGCGTGCGTCGACGCTGTCCGGTTCGAGGATGCGCTCCGGGAGAGCCGTCGACTGTTCGCGCTCGGCGATGCCGAGCACGCCGACCGGGCCGCCGCGATGCTGCGTTCCGCGCTCGATCAGTGGCACGGCGAGCCCTACGCTGACCTCGCGGACAAACCCTTTGCCCTGGCCGAAGTCGCACGACTTCGAGCAGTTCACCGTGCGGCACTGCTCCTCTACGCGGAGGCGGTCAACGGGTTGGGGCGGCACGCCGAGGCGATGGGCGACCTGACCGGCGCGGTGGCCGCTGACCCGTACGACGAGGGCCTGCGCTGCATGCTCGCTCTCACCCTCTACCGGGACGGCCGCACTGACGAGGCGGCGGAGGTGTGCCGGGACGGCTTGGCGTTGCTGGGCCGCCGGGGCATCGACGCACCGGAGCTGCATGACTTGCAGCGCGACATCCTGCGGCGGGAGGTGCGACAACCGGCCGGCGGTTCGGCCGGTCGGCCCACGGTGCCCCGGATGCTGCCTCCGGACCTGCCGTTCTTCGTCGGCCGTGCGCAGGAGCTGTCCACGGCGGAGGCCCGGCTGATCGAGCGTGACGAGCAGCGGCCGGCGATTCTGCTTGTCCTGGGTCCGGCAGGGGTCGGCAAGACCAGTTCGAGTGTGCATCTGGCCCACCGGCTGGCCCCTCGATTCTCCGACGGGCAGCTCTACGCCAACCTCCGGGGCTTCGACGCGACTGCCGCGGCGCTGGCGCCGACCGAGGTGCTGCGCGCCTTTCTCGAGGCGCTCGGTGTGGCACCGGAGCAGATTCCGACCAACCTCAACGCACAGGTCGCCAGATACCAGGCCCAGTTGCGGGACCGACGGATCCTGATCATGCTCGACAACGCGCACAGCGCCGACCAGGTCCGGCCGCTACTTCCCGGCTCGGCCACGTGCGTGACAGTGGTGACCAGCCGGAATCGGATGTCATCCCTGATCGCCGTCGACGGTGCCCACCCGCTCACCCTCGGCCTGCTCGATGAGGGGGAAGCGGCCCAACTCGTCAGGGACCGAATCGGCATCGACCGCGCCGGGCAGGAACCCGAGGCCGTCTTCGAGATTGCCCGGCTCTGTGCGGGCCTCCCGCTGGCGTTGTCCATCGCCGCCGCCCGGGCCGCTGCCAACCCCCAGTTCGACCTCCGGTCCCTCGCCGGTGATCTGGCCAGCGCCGGGGTGCTGGACAGACTCACCGACAGCGACTCTTCGGTGGACGTACGCGCGGTGTTCTCCTGGTCCTATCGCGCCTTGACCCCGGCGGCCGCTCGGCTGTTCCGGCTGCTCGGCCTGCATCCCGGCCCGGATTTCACCGCCGCCGCGGCGGCCAGCCTGGCCGGCCTGAGCCGGCGCACGGCCAACGCCCTGCTCGTCGAACTGACCGGTGCCCACCTGACGGGGGAGCGGGTCCCGGGCCGGTACGTCCTGCATGATCTGCTCCGCGCCTACGCGGGTGAACTGTGCGAGGACGAACCCGAACGGCAGGCCGCGCGACGCCGGTTGCTGGACCACTACCTGCATTCGGCCGTCGCGGCGGACAAGGTGCTGATGCCGTACCGGCAACCGGTCGCGGTGGTCGCACCGGAGGAGGGCGTGACGCCCGAAGACCCGGCGGAGGTCGACCCCCTCGCCTGGTTCACCGTGGAACACCAGACGCTCATCGCCGTGGTCGGTTGCGCCGCCCACGCCGGTCTCGACCGGCACGCCGCGCAGCTGGCCTGGGCGATGGCGACCTATCTCGGCCGGGGCAGCTACTGGCACGACGTTCTGGCCACCCAGTCCCTGGCCCTGTCGGCGGCGGTCCGCCTCGACGACCGGTCGGCGCAGGCCCAGTGCCGCAGGGAACTTTCCCACGCGCTCGCCGGGCTCGGGCGACTGGAGCAGGCGCGGGACCAGCTGCACCGGGCGCTGATCGACCTCTCCGACGTCGCGGATCCCATCGGTCAGGCGTACAACCACCTGAGCCTGGGTTGGCTGTACGAGTTGCAGGGTGATCAACGATCGGCGACTCACCACGATCAGGTCGCGCTCGACCTGTTCAGACGAGGTGGCGACCGCAGCGGGCAGGCCCGGGCACTGAACGCGGTGGGCTGGGACTACGCGCAGGTCGGCAACTATCGGCAGGCCATCGGTTACTGCCGGCAGGCGCTGTCGCTGCACGCCGAACTGGGCGACGACGCCGGGGCCGTGAACACCTGGGACACCCTCGGCTACGCCTATCACCACCTGGGTGAGTACAGCATCGCCATCGAGTGCTACGAGCAGGCACTGTGCCTGAACGTCGGGCATCGCTTCAAGGAAGCCGAGGCCCTGGCCCACCTGGGCGACTGCCACCACGCCCTGGGTGACATGGCGGCCGCCGCGAACAGTTGGGGCCGGGCGTACGCGATCATGACCGAGCTGCGCACCGGCGACGCCGACGCGGTACGGGCCAAGCTGGAACTCACCCGGGCGAGGGTGCCGGCCGTGGGTCATGGTGAGGGCGAGCGAGGGGCGTTGAGAACCGCGCCCAGTATCCGCTCCCCGGAGAAGTAGCCGATTCGCCGTGAGTCGAAGCTTGATCCCGGATTGTCGCCCAGGAGTACGACCATGCCTGGTGGGACTCGCTCCTCAGCCAACGCCGGCACCCGGTCACGGGGTACCGGATCGCCCGGCGCCGCCGCCACCCTCTTGATCAACCATCGGCGTCGGCCCACCTCGGCTGCCGAGGCGCCGTCGCGCAGTGGCGGCAGTGGCCACTTGCCGTCGACTGACGGATACTCCACGACCACCACATGCCCGGTGGCCGGCAGGCGGCCCCGCCGCACCAGCACCCGGTCGCCGTCCCGGTAGGTCGGCTCCATGCTGGCGCCGTCCACTGTCACCGCGACGAGACGACGTGTCAGAAGGCGCCATCCGAGCAGGGCCGCGCCGGCCAGGGCAGCCAACGACCCGACGATCAGCAACAGCTCGTACGCCCTCGACGCCTCAGCGAGCGGGGTCCCGAACGTGGCAGCCTGGATCATCGTGCCTCCGTCGTCAGCGCGCTCCCGGCGGTTCCGCCGTAGCCGGACGCTTGAAGATCGAACAACCGGCGGTAGGTGCCGTCGGCCGCGATCAGGGAATCGTGCGTGCCGCGTTCCGTCACCCGACCGTCGGCGATGACGACAATCAGGTCGGCGTCGCGGAGGGTGCCCAGACGGTGGGAGATCAGCACACTGGTCCGGCCCGTGCGGTACCGCAGCAGGCGGTGGTGGATCTCGTCCTCGGCTGCGGCGTCGAGCCCGGCCGAGGGCTCGTCGAGGATCAGCAGGTCCGGCCGGTCACGCAGGAAGGCGCGGGCAAGCGCCAGCCGTTGCCACTGGCCACCCGAGAGAACCACACCGGTGCTCGGGTCCTGCTTGTCGGACTCCTGGTAGAAGATCCGGGACAACAGGGTGTCGTAACCGTGCGGCAGGGCGGTCAGCACGTCATGGATGCCGGCGGTACGCGCGGCGGCGGTGATCCGTCCTCGCTCCGACAGGGCGGTGAGATCACCCAGAGCGATGTTCTCGGCGGCGGTCAGGTCGTAGTGCATGTAGTCCTGAAAGACAGCGCCGATACGGCGCCGCAACTGGGCGGGGTCGACCTCGCGGATGTCCACCCCGTCCCAGAGAACCTGCCCACGGGTGGGGTCGTGGAACCTGCACAACAACTTCACCAGCGTCGACTTGCCGGCACCGTTGAGCCCGACGACCGCGAGGGTGGCACCGGCCGGGATCCGAAGGTTCACCCCACGCAGGACCCACGGCGACCCGGGGGAGTACCGGAACCACACGTCCCGCAGCTCGACGCCCCGCCTGAGCTGATCGACCGGCCGCGCGACCGGGGCGATGGGCAGATCCGGGGGACTGGTCGTCACCGCCACGTAGTGGTCGAACATCAGCAACGCGTGGTGCGCGCGGGCGATCTCCGCCGCCAGCGTGGCCAACGCGCTCTGTACGCCGGCGACCGCCGCGACGAAGACGGTGACCTCACCTACCGTGATCCGACCGGCCGCAGCGGACCGGACCGCCCAGAGCAGACCGATGCCGGCGACGACCGCGGACACGAGCGCCAGGCCGACCTGTGCCAACAGCTCGCGGCGGTCGTTGAGGTGCTTGGCCCGGTTGACCGTCCGGCGGTCGGCCAACATCCGGCCCCGCAGATGGCCGCCTGTGCCGAACAGTCGCACCTCCTTCGCCGCCGCGGAGGTGGAGAGCAACTGGCTGTAGAAGAACTCGCGGCGCTCCGCCGGCCCGATCCGCCACTGCATCCCGGCCCGATAGCGGGCCAACAGCATCTCGGTCGCGAGCATCGGCACCGCCGACGCCAGCACCAGGACGGCCAGCATCGGACTGAACAGGTAGAGCGACCCGAGGAAGCCGGTGACGGTGATCGCCGTACGGGCGGTGCCGAGGACCCCGTCCATGACCTGGCTCGGGGTGCTGCCACCGGTCTGCTGGGCGAGCCGGAGTCGGTCCAGGAACTGAGGGTCCTCGAACCGGTCGAGACCGACGAAGCGGTCCACTGCCGTGAACAACCGATCCTGTGCGAGCAGGCCGACCGACCTGTCCAACTCCGCCCGCAGGTACCGGGTGAGCTGCGGCGCCGACCCCGCCACCATGCCGGCGACGGCGAGCGCCACACCGATCTGGGTCAGCGTCTTCGGCGCCGCGTCGCCGGCGATCCCGTCCAGAATCCCCTTGGTCAACCATGCGATCAGTACCGGCAGCGCACCGGCGCCGAGCATGAGCACCACGTACCCGAGCAGGGTCACCGGGGCGGCCCGGCCGACGAGCAGGCACGCCGTACGGATGCGGCGTGCCGACCGCGCCGGTGGTGCCGACGCCCGCAACCCGCGGGCGTCATCCGCCGCGATGTCGCCGCGCCGCGTCCGCCACCCGATCATGCCGGGGCCGGCGCCGTTTGCTTGATCCGAACCAGCCGGCCGGCGTCATCCGGACCGACCCACATCATCGTGGGATAGGTGAAGGCGCGGAAGGCGTTGCTGAGCGGCCCGCCCTTCGGCTCGACGACCACCCGCGCCACCGGGGCGAGCCGCTCGGTGAACGCATCGGCGTCGTCGGCACCGGCGGCGACGACAGCGAGCACCTGCTCCCGGCCGCCGGGCACCCGCCGGGCGTGCTCGATGAGTTCGGGCAGTTTCTCTCGGCACGAGTCGCAGGAGGTGGAGACGAAGGCCACGAAGGTCTCCGCCCGCAGCAGCTCGCGGCGCACCGGGACGCCATCGACGTCGACGGCGGCGAAATCGCCCACCGGGTCGGCGATGCCCAGTTCGGCGGAGACCCCGGCCTCGTTCGAGAGCAGCGCCGTGTGCTCACGCAGACGCTTCAGGACGCCGAAGGTGAGGAGGAAGTTCACCGTACCGAGCAGGCCCACGACCAGAACGGCCGAAGCAAGGAGGGTCATCTGTTGCTCCCGAAAGTAGTCAACGACTGTGGGTGGTAAGTCGCGGATCGTGGTCGACCCCGCGGAACAGGGCCACCAGGTCGTCGGATCTGATGGCCAGGAAGCCCAGCAGCAGGCCGACGAAGCCGGCGAGCACCAGCCCCGCCGGCCGGAGCGAGCTGGGTGGTGACGCGGCCGAAGCGACAGCCACGACGGCGCCGCCCGCCGCCAGGCCGGTCAGCAGTACGTTGCGGACGACGTGCCGGCGGCCGAGTCTCTGGGCGTTGGCACCAAAGCAGCGGCAGGTACTCGCGGTCCCCCGTCGCACCGCGATTCCCACGCCCACCGTGAAGATGCCCAGCAGCACCGCCGCACCGACCAGCGCAATGCGGGGGACGACACCCGTGGGCACCGCCAACGCCGCACACAGCGCGCCCTCCACCACCACCAGGACGATCGCGGCCGGACGGACCAGGCGCCTCGGCAGCAGTCCGACTCCGCGCAGGGAGGCGACGAACGCGGGGAACGCATCCCGTCCCCACACCTTGCTCACCGAGGACGCCAGGAATACCAGGCCGATCGCGCACCGCACGGTGATGGTCAGATAGTGCATCGGTGTTCCCCTCGCTTCGACTCGTTGACGCCCGGCCACCCCGGCCGAGGATCGACCACCCGATCCCGACGGGTTCCCCATCGGAGAATCGGCTTCGCGACCTCGGCCGGAGGCGGAAAGCCGCATGGTGACAGCGGTCAGTCGCCCTGCGGCCTCAGTTGTCAGCAGCCCTTGCAGTAGATCCACTCACCGGGCTGATCGATTTCCCCGACGGTGCAGGCGTCGCAGGGCAGCGCCCGTCCGCACCGGCTGATGCACTGCCAGCACGAAGGCCAGCTGCCACAGCCCGCCGACGCACTGATCTTGGGTACGAACATGGCCAGCAACCGGCCGCCCATGCCCTCGATGATTCCCCTCATCCGAGCCTCCCGAGATACCCGAGGAGCACCGTGCTTCCTCTGTGGAACACCCTGCCGACGCCTGGTGCAAGGCTGGTGCAAGCACCGTGGAAGAGGTGTGGAAGCACGGCCGGCGTGCGCTCGGCCTCGCTTGACACGACACGGGGCCAAGCGTTGACTCGCGGATATGGGACGGGCCTGCCGCAGCAGGTCGCAGGCATCTTTCTCGTCGCCGCAGCCCTCGTTGTGGGGGTGACCAGTCGTGTCGCGGCGAAGTCCTCAGGAACTCGTCTGCCTGTTCCGGCAGGCGCCGCAGGCATCGGTTATCTGGTGGCCCTGGCGGTAGTGGTGATCGGGTCCCTGATCGTTGCCCGGACCGTCATTCGTCCTGACGGACCGGATTGGCTCGCGTGGGTGCTCGCCGCTGTCGCTTTTGTGGTCACGCTCGGCGGGGCGTGGGTGACGAAGGCGAAGCGAGCGGCATAAGTTCGGGGTCCTACCTGAGCGACATCCGGGCGCGCTTCGCCGGGCAGGCGGACTGACCCGGAGCGATCATCGGAACGACACCGAGACCGGCCTGGCACTGATGGTCCCCGCCAGGGTGGTTCGCCGAAGGTCGGCAGATGCCCTCCCGGCCCGGGTCACGGGAGCGCCGAAGGATCGGCCATTGCCGACTCCGACGCCTCCGTGGCACCATTTATCGATGCGCGTCGAACTCTTGCGTCGCAGCAGGTCTCGTCTACTGCTGGCGATGGCAGCGGCTGCCGTGTCCACCGCATCCCTGGGCTTCGCCACGCCGGCATCCGCCGCGGCCTCTGACGGTCACTACTGCGGGTGGATCTCGCCGGACAGCCCACCAGGCAAGACGGACGCCAAGACCGTCAACTTCACCGGAACTGTCCAGTGCGACGGTCCGGTGCGTCGCGTCGACCTCACCGTGGAGTTGCTCTACCACGGGCTGGTCGGTGGCCCCGGCCAGACGGTGAACGGCCGTACCGAGGTGTGGCAGGACACCAACGTGACCCTGTTCGGTCTTGGCGTCACCAACCCGGGCACGCTCTGCGAGTCGGGCTACTACTCGGGTCGAGCGACCGCCACCGTCCAATTCCTTTCGGGAAGTCCGGAATACATCACCAGATCGGCAAACTCTCTGACGACATACCTGACGTGCCCGCCCCCGGATATTCCGATACCCCCGCCGAGCGGGGCGGTGACGGTCACCAACCCGGGCACCCAGAGCATGCTCAAGCTGGACTCCGTGGCGCTGCAGATGCAGGCCACCGGCGGGAGTGGGTCGTACGCCTGGTCGGCGACCGGCCTGCCTCCCGGGCTGGCCATCAATCCCTCGACCGGCCTGATCAGCGGCACGCTCAGCACCATCGGCACCTACAACGTCACGGTCACGGCCGACGGGGGCGGACAGGGCAGCACCACCTTCACCTGGAGTGTCCGAAAAGACTCCCCCTGCACGCGCTGCTGACCAGGACCTGCAAAACCCCCTCGGTGTCGGAATGACGACGGACGGCCGCACCACGCGCGACCGTCCGCAGCTGCCGCGGGTCAGTGCTCGGCACCGACAAGGCTGGGTGAGTCGTCCTCTCCCGACACCTTCGCACTCACCAGTGAGGTGAGCACCGACAGCACCGCCGCGCCGGACGCGATGCCACCGGCCGCCGCCCAATCCGCCTGCCATGCGTTGAACACGACGTCAGCGCCCCAGTAGAGCAGCAGACCCTGCGCGGCGCTCTTCACCGCCCGCTCGGCGGTGGCCTTCCAGAACTTCGTGGTGAACATCGTGGTACCTCCAGGGGTAGGTTCATCGGACGGTCCATATCCCAAGAATGCCTGGTCAGAGGCTGTTACTGCTTGCCGCGCCGCCCGGGGATGCCGGTTGTCCCGCCGTGCTAGCCAGGAGAGGTAGGCTGCTTGCCCGGAACGCTTCGGGTACCACGGCTGGCCTACTGTCCCGAAGGCTGGTGGTGCCAGGTGAAAGCAGTCGTGTACGACCGGTACGGATCCCCGGATGGGTTGCGGATCGAGGACCTCCCCAAGCCTTCCCCGGCTGCCCGACAGGTGCTCGTCAAGATTGCGGCGACCTCGGTGAACCTGAGCGATTGGGAGGCGCTGCGGGGTTCGCCGCTGTATGCGCGCATCGGTGGGCTGCGCTCCCCGGCACGCCGCACCCTCGGCTCGGACATCGCCGGACGGGTCGAGGCGGTGGGCTCCGCCGTCACCCGGTTCCGACCTGGTGACGAGGTGTACGGCGACAATCTCATGCTCAAGGGCGGGTTCGCCGAGTACGCGATCGCCCCCGAGTCGGTCCTGGCCCGTAAGCCCGCCGCCCTGACGTTCGCCGAGGCGTCGGCGATCCCGCAGGCGGGCGCGATCGCACACCAGGGCACTGCGGGCGCAGGAGCCGGCAGCCGAGTCCTGATCAACGGCGCCGGCGGGGGATCCGGCGCGTTCGCGATCCAGTTGGCCAAACGACTCGGCGCCCAGGTGAGCGGGGTCGACAACGCGGGCAAGCTCGACTTCATGCGGTCCGTCGGCGCGGACGAGGTGATCGACTACCGCAGCCGGGACTTCACCCGCGGCGGCCCGTACGATCTCATCCTCGATCTGGTCGCGTACCGGTCGGTGTTCGCCTACCGCCGGGCGCTGGCCCCCGGTGGCCGCTACCGGTGCGTCGGCGGATCGGTCCCGGCGGTGCTGCGCGTGCTGACGGTCGGCGCGCTGGCCGGCCGGCTCAGCAACCGCCGGCTGGGCGTGCTCGCCGTCCGGGAAGGGCCGGCCCACTTCGAACCGGTGGCCGATCTCTGCGTAGCGGGTGACCTCGGCATCCACATCGACCGGGCCTTCACCCTCGACGAGACGCCCAAGGCGTTGGCCTACGTGGGCGAGGGACGCGCCCTCGGAAAGGTCGTCGTGAGCGTCACCTGACAGGCGTCAGGACAGCGACGGCGGCCAGCGGTGTTCGCGCCACTCGTCCCATGTCGAGAATCCAGCCGGCGGATCGTCAAGAGGTTCACTGCCGTCGAGTTCTGCTCGCGTTGGGATCTCGATGGTGGCGGCCCACTCGGCGAGTTCGTCGTCGGACATCGGCCACGTCGTGTGTGGTGCTTCGGCTTGACGCCGATCACGTCGTCTCCGCTGCTCGGCCGGGGTGAGTTCGAAGTAGCGCATCTCTACCAGCGCGCCCCGGTCTTCTGCGGCCTGGCGGAGCGCGCTGCGCTCGTTCCGACTCCAGAGGCCGTAGTCGATCACGACGTTGTTGCCCAGTTCAAGCGCGCGCAGCCCGATCTGGATGAGCCGACCTTCGATCACGTCGCCCGCCGACGGCGGATTCTCGTGCCTGTAGAGAGCCTTCACCCATTCGTCCTTCGTGAGACGGAGCGCTGCCCGCTCGATCTCGATGCGCCGAGCGGCAGTGGTCTTCCCGGTGCAGGGGAGTCCCACAGTCAGGAACAGTGTTGGTCGCCTCATCATCACCCGCGTCCGGCCGTCAGCGGCGAATGACCAGGTTGGCCATGTCGACGACCGGTCGGTAGCCGAGCGCGGCGTAGATCTTGTTCGAGGTCGGGTTGGCCTGGTCGGTGAACAGGCAGACCCGCGTACCCTCGGCCTGGATTCGTCGGGAAACCTCGGCGACCGCGTTGCTGGCCCACCCCCGTCCGCGTTGGGTGGGCGGGGTGTACACCGGGCCCACCCGGGCCACTCCGAACGACGGCGGGTTGGCACCCGTCAGGTGCACCGGCTCTCCGGTGTCGTCGACCCAGAACCACAGCCGTCCGGCGTGGAGGCGGCGCACCATGTCCGCCCGGTCGGGCATCTCGTGGGCTCTGGTGCCGCGTGGTCGGCCAGCCTGTTCGTCGGCGTCGTCCATGAACGCGGCGAACCAGTCCGTGACCAGCTCCACATCGTCCTCGGTAGCGACCGTCAAGCCGCCCGGCACCGGTGGCGGCATCGTCAGCTCGCCGAGCTCGTGCAGTCGGGTGTGCTGGGTGATGTCGACTCGACCCCCGCCGAGCCGGGTCAGCTCGGCGGCGCACAGTTCCACGGCAGGCAGGGCCCCGTTGACAGCGAGTACCTCCTCCTCGCGCTCGTGCAACGCGTGGGCCAGCGCAACGGACGCCTCGTCGGGCATGGGCAGCAGAAACGGGGGGTGGGGGGCATACGGTGCCGTACGCATCCCGGCGCCGACCACGACGCCGGAGCTGTCGCTGACCACCAGCCACCAATTGCGGTCGGGCTGTGAGATGCCCTCGGCCCGCTGCGACAGCAGCCGGTGCGCGACGGTCGTCACGACCGTGCTGACGACCGGATCGGCGCTCAGGTAGTCATCCGCCACAGCCAGGAACTCGCCCGGATCGGTGCAGAACCGCAGGCGCAGCCCGGCCGTCGAGACAGCGCTCATCCGCCTACGCTAGCCACCGCCCCATTCTCCGCGCCTCCGAATTACCGGCTGCCGCCGGGACTGAGGAAGGCGACTCAGATGCCGTCAACCGTGCCGTCGCTGAGCTGCGGAGGCTTGGGTAGCAGGATCGGGACCGTTGACAGGCCTTGGATCGCCATGGAGTAGTACGAGTCGAAGAGGTCGAACACCTCGTTGGCCTGGTCAAGGGTGAGGTCGTCGGCGCCGGTGCCGGCTGGCCAGTCGTGCGATGAGACGTGGTACTCGGAGTCCATGGACATCACCTGAACCGATCCGATCTGCCGGGGCGTACGGGGCTCACCTCAGTGAAAACGTACGCGGTGCCGTTCTGGTTCACAGACGGGTGCGTCGATGTATTGTGATCGCTCGATGTGGTGGGCCGAGTGTAACAGGGGTCCACCCTAGTGAAGGTGCTCTTTGGGGCCACCGAATCCGTCGGTTCTGCCCGATAGATGGATGAATTCCCACGTCCTCGCGAGGTACGCGTAACCGGTGGTGCTCGCGTTCAACAGGGCCAGCAACATCAGCGCGCTCCATGCCATCGACGTGATGCCCAGGATCTGCATATCGGCCGGGACTTTCCATTGCAGGAGGGGGAGTTCTGCCTTGTAAACCATGAACAGGCCGCTGGCGGCGATCGAACACAGCACAGTGGCCAGCAGGGAGATCCGCGCCGCAAGTGTTCCCTCAAGTAGACGTCGCGGTTGGCTGTCAAAGCCGAGCCAGGCTGCGGCGACGGCGGGAAAAACCAGAAGGAACGCCGGCACGTCGGTTCCCGGGTCGGAGTCGCGCGAGGTGACGAAGCCGATCAGCCAGATGAGGAGTGCCGCCGCTGTGGAAGCGATGAGCGCGCGGAAAACCGAACCCGGTGGCACCTCGTAGAAGCGGAACCGCACATCCGGGATGCGATCACCGTTGGGCAGTTTTTCCCTGGGCTCGGGAAAGAAGCGTGTGTAGAAGTGGGCGTAGCGTTGGCCGGCGCGTCGGCGGAAACGGTAGTAGGGCGGGGGCGTGGTCAGTTCCAGCAGCGGCCCCGACTTCTCCTGCGCGAAGCTCTGCTCAAGTCGTGACTGGCGATCGTTCCAGTGGGCGTTCAGGTATCCCACCAGTTCCTGCGCCTCCTGTACGCCGACGAACACCCCGTCCTGGCAGTCGATGATGAGGTGATAGCTCTGCGTGGTCCACGCGTTGTCCAACGATATGGAGAAGTCGACAGGTCGGGAGCCGAGCAGCAGACGTGCGCGCGCCTTCAACCAGCTCAGGATGCCCTCGGACAAGGGCGCAAGGGCGAGGGTGGGCGTCATCATCCGCTCGTACGAGACGACGAATCGACCATCCACGGGACAGGGCACAGCCGCCACGACCGCGTAGTGGGATGACAGCTTCTTGATCAGTTGCGCCGCCAGCTTCAGCGCTGCGGGGTTCGCGAGCTTCGTCCGGCCGTTCGCGTGTCCTGCCCGGTACAGCGCGTTGCTGCCCTCGCTGTCATCAGGCTCGTCGCTCGTGGTCGTGGCCCGGCGCATCACCGCCTGGAGAGCGGTCCGTTCCGCGTCGAGAGCGTCCGGGTGTCTGCCGTTGGAGATGTCCTCGCCGTAGGCGATGTCGAGGAGGGTCCGGAGCACTTTGGCGACGAGTTGCAGGTACTGCCGGTAGGAGAGCACCGGTACCGCGCTGCCGTCGGCGGCCAGGACCCGCAGGTTGTCCACCATTTCGCCCTTGCGGGGCACGAGTACGGGGAAGAGGATGACGGCCGGATGCTGGGTGGCGTCGGTGGCGTCGCTCCGCCCACCTTCGAAGCCCTCGTTGCCTGTTGTCGTGCGCTGGGCCGGAATTCCTGGCCTCGGAAGTGTCGCGGTATCAGCGGTGTTCAGCAGCCGTTGGACGTCCCGTGACGGCAACTGCGCATCGATGGTGACCAACTGGGTCAGCGTCCGCTGGCCCGGATCGTATCGCTCGGTGAGCCGCTGACGAACGTGTGCGGGGTAGATGACGGCAGAGGCGAAAATGCGCGCCTGTGCGGGCCCGGCGTTGTCCGAGGTGTTGCTGATCTGCGCTTGGCCAGCGGTTCGCTGCAGGACGTTGACCTGGTATTCGGGTAGCCCCCATACCTTCGTGGATCGATGTGATGTCCGTTGCGGAAGAACGTAACGGCGTCGGGTGTGTATGACGAGGAGCAGACCGAGCGTCAGCGCCGCCAGTGCCCGTAGCGCCCATCTCAGGTCGGCGCCCCATCTGTCCGGCGTGCCGACGATCACGAAGACAAACAACAGCGCCATGAGGATGCAGGTGACGAAAACGGAGAGGGCCGATGGCGGCGATACCACTTTTCGCTCTGCGGTGACACGGGCCGACGACGATTTACCCGCCGGCTCTGCTTCCTGCGCGGCCGGTGCGTGTTTGAGCGAGGAGACCACATCCACCTCCGGGATCGCCGCTAGGACTCAATGAAATTCACGTTGGGCTCTACACCCTTACGGCCGGCCATAGAGGGAAGAAGATTGGTGTCAGCGATGCGACAGCAGGACCGGGCGGGCGGTTACAGTTGCCCACAGCAACGGTTCGATTACGGTGGACGGCCGGGCCGGCTGCTGCTCCTCCGAACCGGTTGATTGGGCCCGGCGGCTCAGCCCGCTGGGGGAGCGGGCGGCCAGCGGTACGCCGACAATGGGGGGATGAAGCGAGAGGTGAGCCTGATGCGGTTGACCGGGGCGCGGGCGAACGGCGCGGTGGCGACGGGTGCGGCGGCCACCGGTGCGCGGGCTGCGGGGGCTGTGTCGCTCGGTGCGCTGGCCGTGGGGGCGCTGGCCGTCGGGGCCGTGGCCGTCGGGGCGCTGGCCATCGGGCGGCTGGCTATCCGCAGGGCAGTGGTGCGGGAGCTGCGCGTCGGCCGGTTGGAGATCGACGAACTGGTGGTGCGCAGTCGACCCACCGCCGAGGAGTAGGGCGTAGCCGCAGCGGGCGGCAGCCGCTGGGCGGGGTCTGGCGGCACCGCGTACGGGAGTCTTGCGGGCACTTGCCGCTCCGGTCGGAGCTGACGCGTGTCCGTCGGCGGGGCATGCTCCCGCCGACGGACCTCAGGCAGGGCGGGCCTACGGTTTGCGGGCGAGCATCCCGACGAACGTGTGATAGGTGTCGGTCTGCACCGTGACGGGTGCGTCCGGCTCCGGGCGCCACTCGGCCAGCGGCACCAGCCCCGGTTCCAGCACCGTCAGCCCTTCGGCGAACGAGAGGATCTCCTCGTCGGTACGCCAGCGGCCGGTGCCCAGCGACTCGTTGAAGACCCGTTCGACCTCGCGGGCCTTGCGGGAGCCCTCTGGGTCCCGGTCGCCCGGGTCGCGGAAGTGTGAGATCGCCACGTAGCTGCCGGAGGGCAGCGCGTCGATCAGCGCCGCTGCCACCGCCTTCGGGTCCTCGTCGTCACCGAGGTGGTGCAGGATCGCGAAGAGCAGCAACCCGATCGGCCGGTCGAAGTCGAGGAACCGGCGTGCGTCGGGGTGGTTGAGGATCGCCTGCGGTTCGCGGATGTCCGCCTGGATCACCGTCGCGGTGCCCTCCGCGGCGAGCAGGGCGCGCCCGTGCGTCAGGACGATGGGGTCGTTGTCCACATAGACCACCTGAGCCTTCGGGTTCTGCTCGGTGGCGACCTCGTGCACGTTGCCCTGAGTGGGCAGCCCGGAACCGATGTCGAGGAACTGGTCGATGCCCGCCTCGGTGACGAGGTAGCGGATCACTCGACGCAGGAAGGCCCGGTTCGCCTGGCCGGCGGCCGGCCCGTCCGGGGTGATCCGCAGGGCGTGCTCGGCGACCTTCCGGTCGGCCTCGAAGTTGTCCTTGCCGCCCAGGAAGAAGTCGTAGACCCGGGCCACGCTGGGAATGGTGGGGTCGATGCCGGCGGGTGCCGCCTTGTCGCGGGTCATAGGCGTCTCCATTCGATCGGGGTTGGCGCAGGCAGGGGTCTACGGATGGTGCCGGCGTTGCGGCGAGTGTAACGATCGGAACTGTTGAATTTTGCCCCACTGGTATCGCTCCCAGCCCAGCGAGGGGCGTGAATGGTGCTGACTCGGGAGGAAGGGTGCGGCGACCCTCCGGTGTGGACCGGGCCGTCGCCGACCGAGGCGTGAGATACGTTGGCGATCATCGATGTATCACTGCATGGTCGGTGTATGACAGGCGTCTCCTGGTCCTCGCTGCTCTGCCGTCCCCGGCCGGCCCTGCTGGCCGCCGTCCTGCTGTCGACGGCGGTCCTCGGCACCGCCCTGAGCGCCGCGCCGGCGGCCGATGCCGCCACCGTCGCGCCCGCCGCCCATCCGGGAGTGGCCCCGGCAGCCGCTGCGGGCGCGGTGTCCGCCGCGACGCCGGCCGGAACCGCGCCGCCGGCGCCGGTCAGCACGCCGAGCACCACGCCCGTCCCGCCGAGCCCGCCCACGAACGTGACCGCCAGCGAGGTCCGGACCGGGGCGATCACCCTCACCTGGACGGCCGCCACGTCCGGCTGCTGCGGCATCGCCGGCTACGACATCGCGTATTCCCAGGAGTTTGGCGATATCGGCCTCAGCGCCACCGCCGGCGCGGTCACCACCACCACGATCACCGCCCACGTTGGGCCGGGCATGCAGTTCTCGATCCGCATGATGGCCCGGGACAGTCTCGGGCAACGCTCGAACTGGTCGGACGTGCTGACGGTGGTCACCCCGGTGACGGACACCGGCCCGGACACCACCCCGCCGAGCGCGCCGCAGAGCCTCACCGTCGGCGAGGTGACCGCCTCGACCGCCACGTTGTCCTGGTCACCGTCGACGGACAACGTCGGCGTGCTCGGATACAGCGTCTACCAATTCGACGGCTGGTTCACCTCCAGGCTGATCGCCACCGTGCCGGGTACGACGTACACGGCGTCGCTACCCACGTCGACGCCGACGCCGCTGCGCAACCTGTACTACGTGCGGGCCCGGGACGCGGTGGGCAACGTCTCGATCGCGTCCAACACGGTCGAGCTGCCCACGACGCCCACGACGCCGCCACCCGCCACCTGCCGGGTGACCTACCGCAACCAGTCCGAGTGGCCGGGCGGTTTCGTGGCCACCGCGACGGTCCACAACCTTGGCGCAGCACCGGTCGACGGCTGGACCGTGACCTTCAGCTACCCGGGGGACCAGCAGGTCACCTCGGGGTGGAACGCCACGATCGGCCAGACCGGCACCACCGTGACCGCCCGTAACGTCGACTGGAACCGGGTCCTCGCGCCGGACGGCTCGGCGACCTTCGGCATCCAGGGCCGGTGGGGGGTCAGCGACGCTCCGCCGACCGGTTTCTCGCTGAACGGCGCTCCCTGCACCGTGGGCTGAAGGAGTCTCGTGAACACCCGTCCGGTCACTCCCCACCGTCGCACCAGGGCCCTGGCCGCCGCTGTCACCGCCGGCGTCCTCGTCGCCGCCACGCTCGTCGGCGCGCCCGCACCCGCCTGGGCCGCGAACACGCTCACCATGAGGGGCGCCGACGTCTCCTCGCTTCAGCGCAGCCTGGATCTGGGGGCCACGTACTACGACGCCGGCGGGGTCGCCCGCGACCCGCTGGACATTCTGAGGTCCGTCGGCGTCAACTACGTCAGGCTGCGCGTCTGGAACAACCCGATCAGCGGCTACAACAACAAGAGCAGGGTGTTGACCCAGGCGAGGGCGGCCAGGGCGAAGGGCCTCAAGGTGCTCATCGACTTTCACTACTCGGACACCTGGGCCGACCCTGGTAAGCAGCACAAACCCGCCGCCTGGGCCACCCACAACCTGAGCCAGCTGCGTAGCGACGTGTACGCGTTCACCTACGACGTCTGCGCCAGCCTCAGCGGGCAGGGCACCCCACCGGACAGCGTCCAGATCGGCAACGAGATCAACGTCGGGATGCTGTGGAACGAGGGCAAGGTCGTCAACAACGACTTCGCGCCGCTGGCCAGCCTGCTGAAGCAGGGCTACTACGCCACGAAGGCGTGCGGCGGCGGCATCCCGGTGATGATCCATACCGCCAACGCCGACAGCAACGCCAACGCCAGATGGTTCTACGACGGCATCCGCGCCCAGGGTGTGCAGTGGGACATCACCGCCCAGTCGTACTACTGCATGTGGCACGGCAGCCTGGCGAACCTCTACAACAACATCGTCGACCTGCGTGGTCGCTACGGCAAGCCGGTGGTGATCGTGGAGACCGCGTACCCCTTCACCCGCAACAACGCGGACAGCGAGCCGAACGCCATCGGCGACGCGACCTGCGACGGCATCAGCGCGACCTGGTCCGGGCAGGCCCAGGAGTTCGACTGGGTGCAGAACACGGCGCGCAACGCGGGGGCCATCGGTGTCTTCTACTGGGAGCCGACCTGGTACGCCGTCCGCGGCAACGGCTGGGACCCGGCCAACATCAACGGCACCGGAAACCAGTGGGACAACATGGCCATCTTCAACTGGTCCGGCCAGGTGAACCCGGGCGTGCGCTGGACACCGTGACCCGGCCGGGTCGGACGTCCGGCGGCGGCTCCCGGCGTGTGCCACTGCCCCTCGGAGCGGCGGCCACGATCCGTCGCCGAACGTCCGCGATCAGGCGTCGGGGGAGGGTCAGCAGGTGCGCGTCTGCCAACTCACCTTCGTCGCGACCAGCGGCACGTAGAAGTTTCCCCCGCCGGGGCGAACGCACTCGACGCCGGTGTGCTCCGTCCCGAGATAGTTGTAGGACCAGCTGATCTCGGCGTTGCGTGAGGTGCGGTTGTAGAAGTTGAAGGCCGGGACGCTGCCGGACCACTCGGTGCTGGTCACCAGGGACGGAGTCGCGGTAGGACCCTCCGCTGGGTGATCCCAGTTGGCCCAGATGCAGAACGTGCCCTGCGGGCAGTTTCCGGGCGGCCAGACGTCGTTGGATGCTGCGGAGGGTGCCGCCGAGGCGGCGGGGGCGGTGGCCAGCACCCCGACGACAGACGCGACGAGGGCGAGGGATTTCACCAGCACGGTTCACCTACATAAATCGATAGCCGTCGATGTATATCGATAGGCTACCGATGGAAATTTGAAGGGTCAAGCACTTGACGTCGCCCCGGAGTGGAGCGCGGCCTACGCTGCGCAACAGGTGCCCAGGAGGCTTCCGTGAACCGTCAGCGGTTGAGGTAGGCGGCCAGGCCGCCGAGTTCCTCACTGGCGATGAAGACCGACCGCACGTTGAGGATGGCCTCCTCGACGTGGGTGGGGCAGCCCCACGCCGCGTCGCCCCACGAATCGGCAATCTTGATCTCGGCCGGCGCGGTGCACCCGGCGGCGCCGCCGAGTTGGCAGTGCTCAGGGTGCGGCGCGGCGGCCTGCGCCGCCGCGGCGGCTCGCATCTGGGTGGCGAGTTCCGCGGCGGCGGCGGCACGCTGCTCAGCCTCGGCGCGGAGCTCCCGCTCCACGAGCACCACCCTGGCCAGCTCGTCATTGGCCGACCTGGCGTGTGCCTCGGCGGCGAGCTTCGCCTGCTCGATGTGGTGGCGTTCGATGGCCAGGGCTGCGGTGCCGGCGAAGAGCCGGGCAAGGGCGAGGTCGGTGTCCTGCGGGACGCGCGGGGTGCGGTGGTACATCGCGAAGGTGCCCAGCAGGCCGCCGTCGCGGGCCAGGATCGGCGTCGACCAGCAGGCCGCCAGTCCGGCCTGGTCGGCCAGGTCCCGGAAGTCGTCCCAGAACGGGTCGGTGGCGATGTCGGTGACGATGACCGGCGCCCGCCGGTGGGCGGCGGTGCCGCAGGAGCCGACACCTTCGCCGGTCGCGATGCCGTCGATGGCCTTGTTGTAGAAGTCGGGCAGGCTCGGCGCGGCACCGTGGCGCAGGTGTCGGGCGTCGGCGTCGGCGAGCAGGACGGAGACGAGCACCCCCGGTGCGAGGTTCTCGATGCAGCGGGCCATCCCGTCGAGCACCTCGGTCAGCGGTGCCTGGCGGGCGATCTGCTCCAGCAGGGCCCGGTGTTCGGCCATCAGCCGTTGGGCATGTCTGACCTGTGTGGTCTCCACACCGAGCACCCGAATCCCGGTGACGTTGCCGTCGGCGTCCCGGCGCGGCTCGTAGGTGAAGTCGAAGAACGCCTCCCGCACCTGCGGGCCGCTGCCCAGCATCACCTGGATGTCCCGACCGGTGTAGGGCTCACCCGAACGGAAGACCTGGTCCAGTAGCGCGATGAAGCCCTGATCGGCCAACTCGGGCATCAGTTCGGCGAGCGGGAGCCCGACGCGGGCGCGTTCTTCACCGATGGTGGCGAAGAACGCCGGGTTGGCCGTCTCCAGCAGGTGCCCGGGCCCCGTGAGCGACGCGAAGACGGCGATGGACTCCCCGAACAAACCCCGCAGGTCCTCCTCCGCTGCCTGCTCGGCAGCAGCCGGAGCCGCAGCGGCAGGAGACCGTTGGCCTGGCACTGCGGTCATCGTGTGGTCTCGCCTCTCGTCTGCGGCTGTCGCCGGTCCAGCGTACTCACGGGTCCGGCACTGAGGTCCTACCCACCAACCAGGCGTCGCAACCCGTCGCCCGAGCAGCCACGACACCCGGCACGCGGGGTTCGTCAGCCCGTCTGGTGCGAGGGCTCCGCCGTGGTGGGCCGGGGTTGCTGTTGCCACGGATCACCGCGGGCGCCGGCGGCGAGGTGTCGCTCGTAGCTGTCCACCTTGCCGTCGACGAGGTCGAGGCAGTCGCGCAGCCGCGTGAGCTGCTCGGTGATGTGGCGCCGGTGTTCACGGAGCAGTTCGAGCCGTTCGGCCTCGTTGCCGCTGCCCTCGCGAACGAGCTGGGCCAGGCGGCCGATGGTCGTGAGCGGCATCCCGGAGGCCCGGAACTTGACGCAGTTCGCCAGCCACTCGACGTCCCAGGTGCTGTAGACGCGCCTGCCGGACCTGTCACGCTGCACCTCGCTGGCCAACAGACCCGCACGCTCGTAGAGGCGCAGGGTGTGCACACTCAACCCGGTGCGCTGTGCCACCTGCCCGATGCTCAGTCCGCCGTCCGCCATGGCACCGACCGTAGCCCGTTGACCTAGACCCCGGTCTAGCACCTAGCGTCCGCCTCATGACCCACACCACATTCGGCCCGCACAGTACGACCGACGACGTCCTCGCCGGAATCGACCTCACCGGCACTACCGCAGTCGTCACGGGCGGCTACTCCGGCCTCGGTCTCGCCACCACCCGCGCCCTCACCCGGGCCGGGGCCCGGGTCATCGTCCCCGCTCTTCGGCCGGACGCGGCGCGCCAGGCACTCGCCGACACCGCCGGGGTCGAGGTCGACCGCCTCGATCTGGCCGATCTCACCTCCGTCCGCGCGTTCGCCGAACGGTTCCTCCGCAACCATCCCGCCCTCGACATCCTGGTCGCGAGCGCCGGCATCATGGCCTGTCCGGAGACACGCGTCGGCACCGGCTGGGAAGCGCACTTCGCGGTCAACCACCTCGGCCACTATGCGCTGACGAACCTGCTGTGGCCCGCCCTCACCGCCGCCGACACGGCTCGGGTCGTCTCGGTCGCCTCCGGGCGGGACCCGGCGTGGCGTATCCGGTGGGACGACGTGCAGTTCGAGCGCCGCTACGACAAGTGGGAGGCGTACACCCAGTCGAAGCTCGCGAACATCCTGTTCGCCCGCCACCTCGACCTGCTCGGCAGGGCACACCGCGTCCGCGCCTTCTCCGTCAACCCCGGCTGGATCCGCACGCCCCTGCAACGGCACCTCGCGGCCGAGGAGATGGTCGCAGCCGGCTGGATCGACGCGGACGGGAACTCCGCGCCGGGCCTGTTCAAGACCGTCGAGCAGGGCGCTGCCACCCAGGTCTGGGCCGCCACGTCACCCCAGCTCGACGGGAACGGCGGCGACTACTGCGTGGACTGCCACCGCACCGACAGCGACCCGACGGACAGTGGCGAGGCAGCTCGACTCTGGGCGTTGTCAGCCGAGCTGACCGGCCTCGATCTCATCGCCTGAGCCGGAGTCGTGCGGCGAGGGCGGGCTCCTTCCCGGAAGGCTTGTCGAATCAGGCTTGTCCTGCAATTCAGTTCATGGAAATCCGCGTCTTGATCTATGTCTGCACCATCCACAATTGAGCGAAGTTGCTGGACATGGGACCGAATTGCGTCTCAAGGCCGATGCCGGGCGCCACATGAATTCACTTCAATTGCTGGATGTCTCAACGTCGGAGAGCCTCATGAACAAACAAGGTGCTTTCTTCAGCTAATCGGTTGGTGCGACGAGACAGCAGGGGGACGCCATCGGCAGTATCGCCATGGCACCTTGAACGCGCTGCTCCCATCCGGGCGCATCACCAGCACATCGGGGAGACCTAAACACCAATGACCAACCCCTACGAGCCTGCCCAAAACCAGCCATCCTCGGGCGCTCAGCAGCCGGCACCGCCAACCGCTCAATTTGCTCAGGTACCCGCCGGCCAGTATCCGCCGCCGCCCGGGCAGAGTCCGGCGCCCGTGGCGCCGCCGTCCACGCGCAAGCGGTCGTGGCTGATCCCCACCCTCATCGGTGCGGCTGTCGTCGTGGTGCTCTGCTGCGGTGGTGGGCTCGTGATCGGCCTGACCGGCGATGACAAGAAGCCCGACGCGTCGGCCAGCACCGACATCCCCGCAGCTGGCAGCAGTGCCTCCGCACCGGCTGCGGCAGCGCCGAGCACGGTGCAGTCGGCACCCGCGTCGGCGAAGCCCGACCCGGTGACGACAACCGCCGCTCCCGACAAGCCCAAGACCTTCGGCACCGGTGACAAAGTGCGTGGCGGTGACTTCGAGTTCACCGTCAACAGCGTGAAGTGCGGGATTTCCCAGGTTGGCAGCGAGTTCCTGAACAAAAAGGCGCAGGGCACCTTCTGCCGGGCCAGCGTGACCGTCAAGAACGTCACCAAGAGCGCGCACACCTTCCACGCTGATGGCACCATCACCGCCCAGGACGGCTCTGGTCGGAAGTACGAGGTCGACGGCGAGGCAGCCATCTACGGCAACACCGACGGGCAGGGCTTCCTCGACAAAATCAACCCGGGCAACTCGGTGAAGGCAAACGTCTACTTCGACGTACCGAAGGGCACGAAGCTGAAGAGCATCACGTTCGATGCCGGCTTGTTCACTCTCGCCGAGGACGCTGTCGTCACTCTGTGACGGAGACGAACCAGCAAGGCGCCGGGCTCACGGATGTGGGCGTGCCTCGTCGTCATTAGACCAATCGATGGCGGCGAGGACGCTGATGCTCTCCAAGGCGGCGGATCGCCCGTCGTGCCGCCCTTGGTGGCACGACGGGCGATCGCTGTCGCGCACCAGGCATCGCCGTACCAGACGGCGGTTCTCCGGTCGCCCTGGTCTCGCGAGGGTCAGATCAGGGCCGCGGCCAGGGTGCGGAACGCGTCGGCGGGGAACGTCGTGTCGTCGCCGCCGTTGAGCACCTGGATCGCCACCTCGTCGGCGCCGGCCTGGTAGTGCTGCTCCAGGCCGGCCGCAACCTTCTCGACCGTCCCCCAGGGGATCAGGGCGTCGACGAGCCGGTCGCTGCCGCCGTCGGCGAAGTCCTCATCGGTCCAGCCGAAGCGCCGCAGGTTGTTGGTGTAGTTCGGTAGCGCGAGGTACCCGCTCGTGTACTGCCGGGCGGTGGCGCGTGCGGTGGTGGCGTCCGCGTCGAGGACCACCGCGACCTCGGGGGCGAGCAGCCGGTCTGGCCCGATCGCCGCCCGGGCCTCGGCGGTGTGCTCGGCCGGGACGAAGTACGGGTGGGCCCCGGCGGAACGGTCGCGGGAGAGTTTCAGCATCCGCGGGCCCAGGGCGGCCAGGATGCGTCGCTCGGGCGAGAGCCCGGCCGCGTCGAGGCCGTCCAGGTAGTCCACCATCCTTGAGTACGGCTTGCGGTAGTCGGTGCCGCCGCTCTCCACCACCACTGCGTGGCTGGCGCCGAGACCGAGCAGGAACCGGCCCGGATGCGCCCGCTCGGCGTCCTGGGCGAACGCCGCCACCTCGGGGGGCGACGAGTGCCAGATGCTCACGATTCCCGACGCGACCCCGATGCGCGTGGTCCCGTCCAGGATCTCCCGGAAGCGCGGGGCGACGTTCTCGCCGAAACCACCGGAGAACCAGATTCGTGAGTAGCCGAGATCCTCCAGCTCGGTCGCGGCGTCGATCACCGCGCCCCGACTCTCGCTGGCGAGGAAGAACGGTTGCCATACGCTGACGAATCGTTGTGCCATACCTGAACCCTACGGCCTGCGGCAGCGTCGCGGCGTGGGTTCAACCCGGCCGATGACCATCCGCCCCGGTCTGCTGTGGACAGTGATGGCGTCGGCCCGCTTCATCGCTCTCGTGGCCGGGGTGCCTGTCCGGCCTGGATCACTCACGGTGCCAGGCCGGCCTGGATCGCCAGGATGGCCGCTCGTACCCGGTCGCGGCTGCCGGTCTTGGCCAGCACGTTCGTCACGTGGGACTTGACGGTGCTCATCGACAGGTAGAGGCGTTCGGCGATCTCGTTGTTGTTGAGCCCGGCGCCGATCAGGGCCAGCACGTCGACCTCCCGGGCGGTCAACTGGTAGGTCGACAGGTCCACCCGGGTGGCCGGGCCGGTCGCCCGGACCCGGTCGAGGACGGCACCGGTGACCTCGGCGGAGAGGACCGCCTCGCCGGCCGCGACGGTGCGTACCGCGGCGATCAGGTCGCGGGCGCTGGACCGTTTCAGCAGGAACCCGCGCGCCCCGGAGGCGATGGCGTCCAGCACGTAGGCGTCGTCGTCGAAGGTGGTGACGACGATGACGGCCGGTGCGTGCGGGATCGTGGCCAGCTCACGGGTGGCCTGCAGACCGTCGAGCACCGGCATGCGGATGTCGACGAGGGCGACGTCGATGCGGGAGTCGCGGCGTACCGCGTCGAGGAACTGCCGGCCGTCGGCCGCCTCGGCCGCGACCTGGATGTCGGGTTGGGATCGCAGGATCAGGCTGAAGCCGTCCCGGACCAACTCCTGGTCGTCGGCGATCGCGACGCGGATCACCGGTTCGCCACCGGCAGGTTGGCCTGCACGACGGTGCCGCCGCCGGGGCGTTGGCCCAGCTCCCAGCTGCCACCGTACGCGGAGACGCGTTCCCCGATGCCGAGCAGACCCGACCCGCTGGTGGGCGTGCGGGGCGGTCCGACGCCGTCGTCGCTGACCCGCAGGCGGGCATGGTCGCCGACCCGGACCAGTTCGACCCAGGCCGCCGTGGCTTTCGCGTGCCGGGCGATGTTGGTGAGGGCCTCCTGGGCGATGCGGTAGACGGTCAACACCCCGATCTCGTCCAGACCCGGATCGGGGTCCAGTTGGACCCGCACCGTCACCCCCTGCTGGCGCAACGGCTGCGCGAGCAGTTCGTCGATGTCGGACAGGCGCGGCGGCGCGCTCACCGCGATCGACGCGTTCGGGTCGCGCAGGTGCACGACGAGAGTGTCGAGTTCGCTCAGCGCGGTACGGCCGCTGCCCGCTATCGCCCGCAACGCCGCCCCCGGGTCGTCGCTGAGTTGGCCCGCCTCGGCCTGCACCACCATCGCGGTGACGTGGTGGCCGACCACGTCATGCAGCTCGCGGGCCAGGTTGGTGCGCTGTTCGAGCCAGGCGGCCTGGCCGCGCAGGTCGGCTGTCTCCCGGGTGAGGGCGTAGCCGCGTGACCACGAGCGCAACAGGACCGCCAGGAGGTAGCCGGCCGTCACGAAGAACAACGGCTGCTCGTACAGCCCCCGCTCGTTGAGCAGTGCGATGCCGAGTGCGCCGGCCGCACCGGTCAAGCCACCCACCCAGCCCAGCCACGGGTGTCGGGCCGGGTCCTCGCAGGTGGAGACGAACACCAGGCCGGCGGCCGCGAGGCCGAGCTGCACCGATTCCCCGGTGCTGACGATCGCCACGAACCCCGCGCAGACCGCGAAGATCAGGGTTCGGTGGCGCGGGTGCAGCGCGGTGGCCCCGAGGCCGACCGGCAGCACCAGCCACGCCCAGCCGGCCGGAACGGACACGCCCCCCTCGACGGTGGTGACGACGGCGACGATGATCACGCCAACCACGCCGTACGCGAGTCGGCGCGCCCGCGCGGGGTCACGCAACAGTTCGCGGATTCCAGTGCTCACCCGCACAGTCTCCGCGACCAGCCGGAACGCCGACCAGTACCCAGGTACCGGATCGGCCGGCACCCCGGTACCGCCCGCGCGCCCAGATCGGCACCGCGGCACGTTCCGCGCGAACGCTCACCGGACGAACCTGCGGGGGTGACTCTCGTTGACTCCCGTGCCGCCCTCACCGTCGGCCCTTTCCGTACGGTTCCCAACTACATCACCGCCGTTCGTACGGTCGCCGCTGTCGCCGTCGGTGTCGTCGCCCTCGTCTCCGGTTCGATGGCATTGATGGCGGTATCGTATGGTATCTACTGGGTCGGCGACGTGCTCGACGGCTGGGCCGCCCGCCGACTCGGCCAGGAAACGCGAGCCGGGGCCGTCTTCGACATCGTGAGCGACCGCGCCTGCACCGCCGTGCTCTGCGGGGGCCTGGTCGCCCTCGTGCCTGAGGTCGCGGTCGTCGCGGTGGTCTTTCTGCTCTCGTTCCTGGTGCTGGACACCATGCTGTCGCTGGCGTTCCTGTGCTGGCCGGTGCTCAGCCCCAACTACTTCCACCTCGTCGACCGGCGGGTATGGGCGTGGAACTGGTCGCCGCTGGCCAAGGTCGCCAACACCGCCGGGGTGATCGGCGCCATCGCGTTCGGGCAGTACCGGCTCGCGCTGGCCGTCGCCGTCGCCGTCGTCGCGGTGAAGCTGTGGTCGGTCGCAGCGGTGCTCCGGCTGCTCCACCGGGACGGCCGGGCGTGAACAGCCTCGCCGAGGCCGCGGTGGCGCTCGGCTACGGTCTCGCCTCGGCGCTCGTCCCGGTCGTCAACGCCGAGGCGTACGCGGTGGTCGCCGGGCACCGTGGCGGGCACGCCCTCCTCGCCGTGCTCGCCCTGGCGCTCGGGCAGACCGTCGGCAAGCTGCTCCTGTTCGAATCGGCGCGACGCGGATCGGGGCGGCTGGCCCGGACGCTCGCGCGGCGCGACGAGTCAGGTCGCGCCGCGGCCCGGACGGCACGGTGGACCGCGCCGATCCGGCGCTGGCTCTCCCGCCGCCGCACCGCCCTGCCGACCGTGCTCGTCTCCGCCACGGTGGGGGTTCCACCGCTGGCAGTCGTCAGCCTCGCCGCCGGCACCGCGGGCCTTCGACGCTGGGAGTTCGCCGTCGTGTGCCTGTCCGGTCGGATGCTCCGGTTCGCGGTCCTCGTCCTGCCGGCGGCGCTGGCCTGACCGCCGGTTCACCTCAGAGGAGCCGGCCGTCGTGGGCGAGCAGGGCGATCTGGGTACGGTTGTCGAGATCCAGCTTGGTCAGGATGTGCGAGACGTGGGCCTTCACCGTCGTCACGCTCATCAGCAGCTCGCCGGCGATCTCGGCGTTGGAACGGCCGTGCGCGATGGCCAGCACGACGTCGCGTTCCCGGGGCGTGAGCACCGCCAACCGCCCTCGCGCCTGCTCGTAGGTCTCGGCTCCCGACGCGACCCGCTGCATGAGCCGGCGCGTCACCCCCGGCGACAGCATCGGGTTGCCGGCCGCCACCGCGCGGACCGCCTGGCTGATCTGCTCGGGTGGAGTGTCCTTGAGCAGGAAGCCGCTCGCGCCCGCTCGCAGGGCCCGCACCACGTGCTCGTCGGTGTCGAAGGTGGTGAGCACGATGATCTCGGGCGGCCGGTGGCGGCGGCGCAGGCGCTCGGTGGCGGTGATGCCGTTGACGCCGGGCATCCTGATGTCCATCAGCACCACGTCGGGCAGGTGCCGGTCCACAGCGGTGATCGCCGTGGCACCGTCGGCGGCCTCGCCCACGACGACGATCCCGTCCGCCCCGTCGAGCATCAGCGTGAGCATCCCCCGCACGAGGGGATCGTCGTCGACGATCACGACCCGGATCGGTCCCGTCACGTCGGCCACGGCAGCCACGCGGTGAGGTGGAACCGACCCGTGGCGTCGACGTGGTGGGTGACCCGACCACCGGTGAGCGCGGCCCGCTCGGCGAGGCCGATCAGACCCGTGCCGGCGCTGCCGGTGGCGTCGCCGTCGGGCGTGGTCGGGTTGCTCACCGCGATGCGCAGGCCCGTGCCGGGCGCGCCGCCGAGCACCAGCCGGACCGGCTGCCCGGCGGCGTGCTTGCGGGCGTTGGTCAGCGCCTCCTGCGCGATCCGGTACGCGGTGCGGCCCACCGCTGCGGGAATCTCGACCGGCGGACCGAGCGGGTCGTCGACCTCGATCCGTTGCCCGGCGGCCCGCGCCTCGTGGAGCAGGCTCGGCAGGTCGGCGAGGGTCTGCCCGGGTGGCGCGTCAGTCGGCGACTCGGCGTCGTCGCTGCGCAGCAGGGTGATGACCTCGCGCAGCTCGTCGAGGGCGTGATGGGCGCTGGCCCGGATCACCCCGGCGGCGGCGCTGAGCCGCTCGGGCGGCGCGTCCGGCCGGTACTCCATCGCGCCGGCCGCCGCCGCCAGCAGTGACAGCCGGTGGGCCAGCACGTCGTGCATCTCCCGTGCGATCCGGCCGCGCTCCGCCGCCCGCGCCTCGTCGACCCGCCGTTCCTGCTCCCGCTCGGCCCGCCGGGCCCGGTCCCGCAGCTCCGCCAACAGGGCGTTGCGGGCCTGCGCCCAGGTGCCCCAGCCGAACAGGGCCGCGTACGCGATCGTCATCAGCACCAGCCGCCACCCGTACGGCAGGCTCGGCACCGGCCGCCAGAACGCCTGCACCGCCTCACCCGCCACGCTGACCGCCGCCACCGCCGCCGCCTGGCGAAACGGCCGGTTGCGGGCGACGAACAGCACCGCGAAGCTGGCCACCGGCGTGACCACCGGGGACAGCGCGACGAGCACACCGGCCAGCACACCACCGGTGCGCGGGCGGCGGATGACCACCGGAACGAGGATCAGGGCGGTCACCGCCAGCGCGACGTCGACGCCGATCATTCCGGCGGAGCTGGACCGGGTGGCGGACCACAGCATGGTCGCGACGAGGACGCCGACCACCGCTGTCGTCACGCCCACCCGAGCGAATCGCCACGCCCCGGGCGGTTCGACCTCGCACGCCGCCGCATCCACATCGCGCACGCTACTGCGCTGGTGGCGGGCCGGACCACCTCCTTTGGTAGTACGCCGAGCCGCCGGCGGACGTACCCGTCGCGGCGTCCGGACCGACGCGTCCCGCCCGGCCCGGTCCGCAGACTCAGGCCATGACGAAGAACCTTCCCCTGGTACGGGCCATCGTGGCGGCCGGCGCGATCGTGGTGGCGGTGGCCGAGTTCGCGTTGCTGCACTCGGCTGCCGGCGTCGACCTGTCGGTCAGGTCCGGCAGCTCGACCCGACAGGTCACTGTGGGCGCTGTCATCGTCGCCGCGGTGGTCGCGGCGCTGGCGGGCTGGGCGCTGCTCGCGGTGTTGGAACGTCGTACCGACCGCTCCCGTGTCTGGTGGACCTCGACAGCGGTGACGGTCCTGCTGCTGTCGCTCGTGGTCGGGCCACCCAGTGGCGTCGGCGGGGCAGCGAAAGCGACCCTCGCGCTGCTGCACCTGAGCGTCGGCCTCGTCCTCATCCTCGGCCTGCCCCGGCCCCGACCGGCAGGGGCGGACCGGTGACCGCCCTGACCGTCCGCAAGCAGGACGGGGCGTTCGTCCTCGACTCCGGGTCACGCGCCTCGCTGCGTACCGGCTGGACCTGGCGGTGCGGTGAGATCCGCACCGGCACCGGCCGCTGGACGGTCGAACCGACCGGCCGCCGACGGACCGGATTCACCGCCCGGGGCGAGTACGGCGTGCCGGTGCGGCTCGACCCGGGCCGGTCGCACGTGCCGGGGCCGGGCGGGGTGGCGCGCTGGCTGCCCGGTCACTGCGGTGGTGAGCTGGTCCGCGACGGGCACCGCCTGGCGGTGCGGCTTCCCGGCCGACGGGGTGGGCCGATCCGCGTCGACGTCACCGGCGAGTGGGCCGAGCTGGAGTTGGTGGTGCTCACCGCCTGTTTCGCGCTGATGAGCCAGCGGCGGCGGCGCACCCTGATCATGATGGCGGTGGTCAGCGGGGCCGGTGGCTGATCGTTCGACGGCGGAGCGTGCGACGCGACGCGGTGGGGTCGGTCGGCCCTGGTCCGACGGCGCGACCGCGACGCGTGTCCACGGCGAGCAGGGTGAGCGCGGCCAGCGCCAGCAGCCCGCCGACGAGCGCCAGCGGGCGGGCCCCCGAGGTGGGCAGCAGGGCACCGCCGAGCAGTGACCCGCCGGCGATGCCGGTGTTGAAGGCGATGCTGACCCCGGCCGACGCGATGTCGGTGCTGCCCGGGGCCAGGTGCAACATCCGGTTCTGCACGGCGGAGCCGAACGCCGCGTACGCGAGGCCGATCCCGGCGAGGAACGCGACCACACCCGGCTTGAGCGCGCCGAGCGCGTACAGCCCCAGCAGCGACACCATGCCGATGCTCAGCGGCGTCAGCAGCGAGGCGATCGGTCGGCTGTCCAGAGTCCGCGCCGCGACCAGGGTGCCGACGACCCCGGCCGCGCCGGAGACGAACAGCAGCGGTGCCAGCACCGCGTCGGCGAAGCCGCTGACGTCGAGCAGGAACGGTGTCACGTAGGTCTGCAGGGTCATGAAGCCGCCGATGCCGAGGGCAGTGGCGATCAACAACACCACGAAGCGACGCCCGTCCGGCGCGGAGCCCCGGGCGGCGCCACCAGCGGCCGGGGGATAGGACGGGAGGAGGACCACCACCGCGGCGGCGATCGCCAGACCGACCCCGGCCAGCACCGCGAACGCGGCGCGCCAGCCGGCCTGCTGCCCGAGCCAGGTGCCGAGGGGTACGCCGAGCACCGGGGCGAGCGTCGCCCCGGTCGCGAACAGGGCCACCGCCCGGCCGCGTACCGCGACCGGAAACGGTCCGATCACCGTCGCCGTGGCGACGGACCAGAACAGCGCCTGGGCGAGGGCGGTGACCAGACGGGCACCCGCCAGCACGGTGTACGTCGAGGCGAGCGCGGCGGCGGCGTTGGCGGCGGCGAACAGCAGCATCGTGACGCCGAGCAGCTGCCGCCGGGGGATCCGCTGGGTCAGCCGGGTCAGCGGCACGGACGCCAGCACCACCACCACGGCGTACCCGCTGACCAGCAGTCCCACCTGTGAGCGGGACCGGCCGAGATCGGGTGCGATGTGGGTGAGCAGACCGACCGGCAGCAGTTCGGTCGTGATGAACGCGAACGCGGCGAGGGAGAGCGTGACGAGCACCGCCCTGGCCCTTCGCGGCGACACCTCCGGTGCCATGGTCCACCCCCGTTCCAGGGGTCACCGTAGTGGAGTCCCCGACCTCAGCTCCGCTCGCGGGTCTCTCGACGGACGTCGATCCCGTCACGGGCGGGCCGGTTGCCGTTGTCGACGGCCGGGCCTGCGCTCACTGTCGGGTCCGGAACGGGGCGAGGACGGCGCGGATCTGCTCAGCCGCACCCCAGTCGTCGTCGAACTGGGCCAGCACGGCGAGGTGCTGCCGCAGTTGGATGAGCGGCATGCGGGCCTCCCAGCCGCCGTCGAGCGAGGTCAGCTCCGCGTAGAGCGCGAACATCCGTCGTGCCTCGGGTGGGGGAGAGGTGGACCACACGTGCGCGAGGTCCACCTCGGCCCACATGTACGACACGGCCGGGTCGATCAGCGCTGGCTCTCCGTCCACGGTCGCCATGATGTTCTGTGCCCACAGGTCGCCGTGCGTCAGACACGCCGGCCGGTCCGGCAGCAGGTCCGGCAGCCGGTCGCAGAGCCGTTCCAGCGCGGCTCGGTCCGCCGCGTCCAGCGCCGCCTCGACGCGGGGCTGATCGAGCCAGCGAAGCAGCCGGTGCTCGGCGAAGAAGGCGAAGCCGTCGTCGTTCCAGGTGTTGATCTGGCGGCGGCGACCCAGCCAGTTGTCGTGGTGCCAGCCGAAGCGCGGATGGGTGGTGCTCAGGTGCAGGCGGGCGAGCAGGTGCGCGAACCGCTCCCAGAAGACCTCGCTCTGCGGCCTGGCCCGCAGCACCGACAACACCAGCAGGTCCCGATCCGCCAGGATCACCTCGGGGGTCGCCACCCCGCCGAGCTCGCGCAGCGCGGCCAGCCCGTCGGCCTCGGCGGCGAAGACGTCGTCGGCCGGCGGATCGGCGAAGCCCTTGACGAACACCGGCGGAGCGTCCCGGCGGGTGGCGATGCCGGCCAGCGCCGCGAGCCCGCCCGTCACCGGCCGCACCGTCACCACCTCACGCATGCCGGCCCGGTGCAGCCGCTCCAGCAGGGTCATCCGGGATGCTCCTCGTGTCCGGCGACGGTCAGCCGATCCTAGGTGGCCGGTCGCGGCTCGTCCTGCCGGTGTTGGACACTGCTGGGCATGCGTCACCTGTCGGTGGACCAGCAGCGGCTGGAGCGGGTCGTCCGGGAGTTCGGCGCGCGGTGGACGAGAGACGCCGCCGACATCGAGACCTACCTGGCGGCGCAGGTCGCGGACACCAGCCACCGCGAGGTCGTCGGTCCGCTGCTCGCCGCCAGTGGGGCCAGCGGCGTCGTCCTGGTCGGCGGTCGCGAGGTCGCGGCCTGGGGCGACCCGGACGTCCCGGAGATGGCTTTCAGCGTCACCAAGTCCGTGGTGTCCGTGGTGGCCGGCCTGGCCTTTGACGACGGGCTGTTGGTGCCGGACCAACCGGTGCACCAGGTCGTCGACGTCGCTGAGTTCCGCGGGCCGCACAACGAGCAGATCACCTGGCGTCATCTGCTGCAGCAGTCGAGCCAGTGGGAGGGCGAGCTGTGGGGCAAGCCGACGAGCGTCGACGCGCAGAGCTTCCGCGAGCGGACGGAGGTGCACGGCACGCCTCCGGGGCAGGGGTGGGCGTACAACGACGTGCGGATGAACCTGCTGGCGTACGCGTTGACGCTGCTGCTCCGCCGGTCGCTGCCGGAGGTGCTGCGGCAGCGGGTCATGGACCCGCTGGGCGCCTCCGACCGGTGGTCGTGGCACGGGTACCGGACGAGCGTCGTCGACATCGACGGTCGCCCGACCGCTGTGGTCTCCGGCGGCGCACACTGGGGCGGAGGGCTGATCGTCCCCGCCCGGGACCTGGCCCTGATCGGTCAGCTCTTCCTGGACCGGGGGACCCATGCCGCGACCAGGCTGCTCAGCGCCGAGTGGGTTGATCAGTCGTGGTCTCCGTGCCCGGTGAAGCGGGAGTACGGCTATCTGTGGTGGCTCAACGACGATCAGGTGCCGTGGCCGGGAGCCCCGGCCACCGGCCGCAGCGCCCGGGGCAACGGCGGACGACACCTGCTGTGGGTGGATCCGGCCCGGGAGCTGGTCCTCGTCTCCCACTGGACCGAGGAACCGCTCGAACTGATCCGTGCGGTATCCCGCGCCGTCGGCCGGTCAGGGCCGGTTGTGGACGAACCACACGTCACCGGCCGATAGGGCGACGGCGACCTCCCACCGGCGCAGGTCGAGGTTCGGGGCGAGCGCCTTGAGCTGACCGGCGGCGACCCACGCCTCGTCACCCGGCGTCGGACGACGGCCCACCTGGAACTGCAACATGGTGCCCCAGGACGCGACCAGTCGGGCGTCCCACCGGTGCCGCCACTGCGCCAGCACCTCGGCGAGCTTCCGCTGATGTTCGCAGGTCAGCGCACCGTAGAAGTCCACCCAGTACGCCGAGCTGCGGACGTCGCTGGTGGGCACCAGCATGAGCAGGACGCTGTCGGGCGTGAACCAGTAGTCGGTCTGCGTCACGAGCCGCACCTTGCCGAGCACCTGGGCGTGCAGGTCGGCGTCGGTGAGCAGCCGGTCGTACATCGCCCGTTCCAGCACCGGGACGGGCGTCGGCAGCGCCACGTCCGACACCAGGGCGCTCAGGTCGACGCGGGTCGTGCCGCGCGCATGGTAGTCGATCTCGTTCTGCTCGACCTGCTGGTCCTCGCTGTAGTGGCGGTAGCTCAGCCAGGGTGCGGAGGCTGCGGCGGCCTCGGCGAACGCGCGCAGCTCGGATTCCGACGGACCCTGCTCGGGCTCCGGCCGGATCGTGAGCCCGTCGTCGAAGTCGTCGGTGACCAGGACGGGCCGACGTCCGGTGACCGGCACCAGCGCGTCTGCGGCCCGCCAGGCCTCGTACAGACGATCGGGGTCGACGTCGGCGACGAGGATGGTGCCCGCCGGGCCGTGCCCGATCGGCAGGCCGGCCAGTGGGGTGCCCACGAACGCCGCTTCGATCCGGGCGAGGTCGTCTCGCCGGTCGACGGGTATCCCGCTCATGCGAAGCGGTCGGCCAGCTTCGTCAGCTTGCTGACGTAGGCCGGCCAGTCGAAGTCGTCGGGGAGGATGGTGCTGTCCCGCCGAAGGCCGATCGCCGCGTCGTGCTGTTCGCGGATGATGTCGGCGTGCCCGGCGTGACGGGCGAGATCGCAGGTCACGTGGATGATGATCCGGTGCAGGGTCACGTCCTGCGAACCGGGCCGCCACCACGACACGTGCCCCGGCGCGTCGAGCGGTAGCTGGTCGATCGTCTGGTCGGCGAACGCGGCGACCCGGCGATACAGGTCGATCAGCCCGTCCTTCGTCTCGTCCTCCGTGGCGTACCAGTCGGCCTGCGGGTCCTCGTCGAACGCCGCCATCGGGACCAACTCGTCAGGGGTCGGGAACTCGCGGCCGAAGGTGGGCCCGAAGTAGCCGGCTTCGACATTGAGGCAATGCTTGAGAATGCCCAGCAGGTTGTTTCCGGTCGCCGTGCGGGGCAGCCTGACCTCGCGTTCGCTGAGCCCGTCGAGCTTCCAGATGAGGTCTTCGCGGGTCCCTCGAAGGTAGAGGTGCAGCGCAGCCTTCATGTCGCTCAGATCAGCCATGCCGGCCAGTCTTCCCTACCCGTCTGACGTTTTGGCAACCTCGGCGGGCCGGTGCCGGGGCACCGGCCCGCCGAGCGACGTGGTCAGCTTCCGGTGCAACTCGCGGTGGCTCCGCTGCCGGTGCCGGTGCCCTGGAATCCGAAACTGGTGGCCTGTCCCGCGGCCAGTCGCCCGTTGTAGCTCTGGTTCGTGACGGTGATGGTGCCGCTGGTGCCGCTGCTGACCCCGTTCCACAGCGAGCTGACCGACGCGCCGCCGGGCAGGGTGAGGGTGACCCGCCAGCCGGTCAGCGCGGTGGTTCCCGCGGTGACGCTGACGTTGGCGACGAATCCGCCGTTCCACTGGTCCTGCACGGAGTAGACAGCGGTGCAGCCGGGGGTGCCGGTGGGCGGCGGCGTGGTGGGAGGTGGGGTGGTGGGAGGTGGGGTGGTCGGCGGCGGCGTGGTGGGCGGTGCGCCGTCGTCGAGCGTCAGGTTCTTCTGCTGGACGCTCCACTGGCTGCGGCACAGACCGCAGTCGGCGCCGACGAAGTTGCGACCGGCGGTGGTGTCACCCTTCAGGCGCCACTTGAAGTAGAGGGTCGCGACCCGACCGAACTCGCCGCCGTTGGTCTGGTCGTAGGTGCCGCCGTGCCCGACGTTCAGGTTGCCCATGAAGGCGGGCAGGCCGGCGGGGAGTTTGCCCCAGTCGTCCATGGCGTTCGGGTACGCGATGTCGCTGGGCCCGCCGACGAAGTAGGCGATCGGCTTGGTCAGCCTCCGGAGCTGGTAGTCGTCGGCGTCGTTCAGCAGTCCGCTGCTGAAGATGCCGGTCGTGGTGACGCGCGGGTCGTTCGAGACGGCGTACGCCTCCAAGCCTCCGCAGGAGAAGCCGGCGACGGCGACCTTGCTCGTGTCGATCTTGTTGTAGTACTTGCTGCCCTGCCGGGAGTTCTCCGCGACGGCCCAGTCGATGGACTGGGTGAGCATCTGGGAGGTGGTGGAGCCGGACCCGTTCGGAGCACCATTGGCGATGGCCAGGAAGCCGTGGGAGGCGATCTCGCGGAGGAAGTTGCCCTGGGAGAGGCCGTTGGCCGAGCAGCCGCCGTTGCCCCACACGACGATGGGCAGGCGTTCGGACGGGAGTGTCTGGGGTCGGAAGATGGTGTGATTGGCAAGGGTGGTCGAGGTTTCGTAGTCGGCCGGGTAGGGGCCGGAGCCGCCGACGGCGGCGGACGCCGGTGTCCCGCTCAGCGCCATGATCACGGAGGTGACCGGGACGATGGCGGCCGCCAGGCCCGCGTAGATCTTCGATCGCCTTCTCATTGAACCCTCCAGGAACAGTCACGGTGGCGCTCCCTGGGGTGGTGGTGTCATCCGCACCCCGACGAAGGTGGTCGGCGCTGGCCACGGGTCTGGTCGACAGGGGCGCGTCGCGGCCTGGGCGGTGGCCGTGCCCTCGGCCACCACTGCCCGCTCGTCCGGCGCCGGCGACCGCCCGGCCGCGGTCCCCACAGGCGATCCGATGGGAGCTGTGTGCAGTTACTATCACTCTCGTAACGAAAAGTGTCAATGTCTCGGCTATTCTGACTGGCCGCGACCGGTCAGCCAACAGGTGGTCTGCCGCCGATCGGCGCCGGGCGGGAGGGGTTCCTCGACGCCCGGAAATGGGTGATCCACGACGAGGCCTGCGGCCAGTGCGGCGTCATCACCTCGACCAGACGCGCCTGGGCGAGCGAGCCGAGCATGGTGTGGATGTCCAGGAAGGTCTCCCGGGCCTCGGCACGGGGCCAGGGCTGCGGTAGCAGATGCGCGGGCAGGTCCGGGTCGACGTCGGCGAACTTCCGCCAGGAGTCCATGGCTGAGGTGCGCGCCACCAGCGCCCGGGCCCCGTCCACCTCCCCGTTGCGCGCGGCCGTTCGCAGTTGCGCGTACCGCGCGACGAAGCTCGCGTACGCCGAGGCGAGAGCGGTCAGGTCGTACGCGGCGGCCGGACCGTGTGGCCCGGTCTCCTCGTCGAACCGGGCGTGCAGGACCGACCACCGGGCGCCCTCCACGTGCCGCAGCAACGCACGCAGCGCCTCCCGCACCGGCGCGGCGTCGGACCCCGGCCGGATCCACACGCGGTCGTACAGGCCCACGAAGCCCAGTGCGCTCAACGACCTGCGCAGCGCGTGACGGGACGCCTGGCCGGAACTCGGAAGGGAGAAGGACGCCAACAGCCACTCGCCGGTCCAGGACGCCGGGTGGGAGCCGAAGTTCAGGAAGTGCTGCATCCGGGAGCGGTGCTTGGCGATCGCCTGCGGCGTGAGGTGGTAGACCGGCGGCCGGCGGTTCCCCCGCACGGCGATGAGACCACGCTTGACCAGCCGGGACAGCGCGGCACGGGCACTGGACTCGCTGACCCCGAACTCGCCCAGCATCGCGATGACCGCCGTCGAGGGCAGGTCGGCCTCCGCGGAGTCGAGGTACTCGCCGAGCAGGGTCGTCAGAAGGTGCTGCGGGCTGGACCCGGCCTGGGCCCGGGGGGTTCGGACGTCGTCGGCGGGCTCGTGGAGGTTCACCTCACCAGACTGCCGCACCACGACGCGCACGGGCCTCGTCACGAGCAGGGCGGGGTAAGGCGCTGCCCGGGGCGGACGAGGGCACTATCGTTCTGGCGTGCACATCCGCTTCGACGTCCCCGCCGATCCCGCCTACCCCGGCCGGGTGGCCGCCGCGCTCGGCGCCGTCCGGCTCCGCAGATTCGGCTATATCGGAGCGGTCCTGACGGCGGTCGGGGTCATCGGCCTCGTCATCTCGCGGGGGTTCGGGTGGGGCGAGCGGAGTGCACCGCTGTGGACCGCGCTGGTCGTTGCCGGTGTGCTGTCGATGCTGTACCGGCCGTGGGTGCTGGCCCGCGCCCGACGCCGCTCCGGCCGCTACGCCGTCGCGGGCGCGTACGACATCACCGATGACAACATCATGATGCGCAGCGGCTCCGAGTCCGGTGGCATCGCCTGGGACGGGGTCGACCAGGTGCGCGACGTCGGAGATTTCTGGGTCGTGTACGTCGGCCGGATGCCGGCGACCGTGATCCCGCGCTGGCTGATGGCCGCCGAGGACGCCGAGACGTTGCGCGCCCACCTGACCGAACGAGGGCTGCTGGGACATCGGTGAGCCCGGCTGGCGTGCCGGAAAGCGGCACGCCAGCGTCGCGGAATCGGGCCGCCGTGTCGGCATCCGCGGCCCCTGATCGGCGACGGCTACCTATCCTCGACGGAGATGCACCACATCTGAGTGGTGGCCGTCGGCCCGACGGCTGACAGGAGGCCGTCATGAGCAGCAAGGATCGACCTGCGGGGATCAGCCCCACGGCGGTGGAGTCAGCGCCGGGGCTGTGGCGGATCGACCTGCAACGGCACGACCTCAGCATCCCCGGGCGGGAGGTCATTCAGACCCGGGTGGAGTTCACGCCGGATTCGCCACCGTTCAAGCACTTCCACCCCGGCGAGGAAATCATCTGCGTTCTGCAGGGAACGCTGGAATACCGGCTCGAGGGGCAGCCGCCCGTGGTGTGCAATCCCGGCGACGCGCTGACCGTTCCGTACGGTGTGCACCACCAGGCCCGCAATGTCGGTGACGGTATCGCTGTCGAGCTGGCCACGTACGTCGTCGAGAAGGGGAAACCACTTCTCACCAAGGTGGAGTGAGTCGGGGGCCAGGCGAGTCGCCTGGCCCCCTCCGTGCGGGCTCGGTCAGCCCAGGTACTTCTCCCACGGACCGGTGATGGCCAGGGTGAGGCCCGGGTCCTGCATGTTGACGAAGAGCACCTTGCCGTCGGCGCTGAAGGTCGGCCCGCAGAACTCCGAGTCGTTGAGCTGGTTGCGGGCGATCGGGTACGTCGGGCCGCCCGGGATGGTGCTGAGCACGTGCGAGGCGCCGGAGCCGTCCTCGGCGAGCACGAGGCTGCCCCACGGGGTGACCGTCACGTTGTCCGGGCCGTCGAAGGTGAGGTCGGTGTACCTGACCGCCGTGCCCTCCTCGGACTGGGTCTGGTGCGGGAAGTACGTCACCAACTGGATGGTCTGGTCCTTGAAGTTGTAGAACCACACCATGCCGTCGTGCGGCGCCGCGTCCGCCGGCAGGTCACCCTCGTCCCAGGCGTACGAGTTGACCACGTACACGCCCTCGTCGGTGGCCCACACGCCCTCGAACTTGCGTCCCCGGGTGACCTCGCCGTCGGCGAACTGCTCGCGTACCGACGTGGTGCGCGCGTCGCGGTCCGGCACCTCGATCCAGCGGACCGGGAAGGGGCGGCCCAACTGGGCGGAGGTCAGGTACGCGACGTCCGGCAGCACCGAACCGTCGTCCATGATGATCTGCATGGCGGCGAGGACACCGGCGTTCGGTGCGAGGCGGGTGAGCACGCCCGGGCCCAGCTTGACGCCGTGCGGCGCCGTCCAGCGGTAGAAGAGGCCGTTGGGCCCGTCGGCGTCCTCGGAGAGGTAGATCCGGGTGCGGTCCCTGTCGACGGCCAGAGCCTCGTGGGAGTAGCGGCCCAGGCACTTGATCGGCTTCGGGTCGGCGCTGCCGTCGGCCCACACCTCGAAGACGTAGCCGTGGTCCTTCTGGTAGACGCCGGAGCGACTGCCCTCTTCCCACTTGTCGCCGGCCCGGTCCTCGGTCTCCTCGCAGGTGAGCCAGGTGCCCCAGGGGGTCGGCCCGCCGGCGCAGTTGGAGATGGTGCCGGAGAGCGCCACGAACTCACCCAGGTTGCGGCCCGCGAGGTCGGCCTTGATCACTGTGCAACCGCCGGCGTCGACGGCGCCCGCGTCGTAGACGGTCCCCTTGACGTGCGGCACACCGAACTCGGCGCCCGGGTCGATCTCGTGGTTCTGGATCAGGGTGTACCGGCCCCGGCCGGCGTCGTAGACGGCCATGCCGTCGTGGTCCGAGGGGGTCACGCCCTGGCCGCGGTCGAGCCGGGTGACGCCGGTCCGGGTGATCACCGTGTAGCTGAAGCCCTTGGGCAGGGCCAGGACTCCCTTGGGGTCGTCCACCAGCGGCGGGAAGGGCACGTTGCCGGGCTTCACCGGCGGGTGCGGCCGGGCCGGGCTGGCCTGGGCCAGGGACGGCAGGCCGCCCGCGACGGCAAGGCCGACGCCGGCGGCGGCACCGCTGGCGAGGAAGGTACGACGAGAGGAAGGCACGCGGATCAGCTCCTGGTCAGGACAAGTGCGACGGCTCGCAGCCAACTCCTGCGGGCGGACGGCGACACGTCACCAGTGGGAGCGGACGGTGACATCGGGGTGAAGAGTCAGGGTCGCGACGGCGTGCGGGTTGTGGTGTCGGCGGCCTGCGGGCTTGACCTTGACGCTGCGTCAACCCTCCATGCTGACGCCATGAGCATCCCGCCACCAACAGCGCAGGTCGAGCAGCCAGCGATCCACGTGCACGGCCTGGAGAAGTCGTTCAAGCAGCTGAGGGTGCTGCGCGGCGTCGACATCGACGTGGCGCGCGGCAGCATCTTCGCCCTGCTCGGCTCGAACGGGGCCGGCAAGACCACCGTGGTGCGAATCCTGGCCACGCTCCTGAAGGCCGATGGGGGGACCGCCCGGGTTGCCGGCTTCGACGTGGCGACCCAGGCCGCCGACGTACGGCAGGCGATCAGCCTCACCGGGCAGTTCGCGGCTGTCGACGAAATCCTCACCGGCCGGGAGAACCTGGTCCTGGTCGCCCGGTTGCGGCACCTCAGTGAGCCCGGCGTGATCGCTGACGACCTGCTGCGGCGCTTCTCGCTGACCGAGGCGGGCAGCCGCAGGGTGCGGACCTACTCCGGCGGCATGCGTCGCCGGCTGGACATCGCGATGAGCCTGATCGGGAACCCGCCGGTGATCTTCCTCGACGAGCCGACGACCGGGCTGGACCCGGAGGCGCGCATCGAGGTGTGGCAGGCGGTCAGGGAACTCGCCAGTGGCGGCACCACAGTGCTGCTCACCACCCAGTACCTCGACGAGGCGGAGCAGCTCGCCGACCGCATCGCGATCCTGCACGAGGGCCGGATCGTCGTGAACGGCACCCTCGACGAACTCAAGCAGCTCCTGCCACCCGCCCAGGTCGAGTACGTGGAGAAGCAGCCGACCCTGGAGGACGTCTTCCTCACCCTCGTCGGCACGAAGACGGAGAAGGAACAACGATGAACAAGCACTTCCTCGGCGACACGACGGTCCTGCTGGGACGCTCACTGCGCCACATCGCCCGCAGCCCGGACACCATCATCACGACCGCTGTCATGCCGATCGCCTTCCTGCTGCTGTTCGTCTACGTCTTCGGCGGCGCGATCGAGACCGGCTCCGACTCGTACGTGAACTATCTGCTCCCCGGCATCCTGCTCATCACCATCGCGTCGGGCATCTCGTACACCGCCTTCCGGCTGTTCCTGGACATGCAGGGCGGCATCTTCGAACGGTTCCAGTCCATGCCGATCGCCCGATCCTCGGTGCTGTGGGCGCACGTGCTGACCTCGCTGGTCGCCAACCTGATCTCGCTCGCCGTGATCGTCCTCGTGGCCCTGGTGATGGGCTTCCGCACCGGCGCCGGGGTGCTGGACTGGCTCGCCGTCGCCGGCATCCTGCTGCTGTTCACCCTGGCGCTGACCTGGATCGCCGTGATCCCCGGCCTCACCGCGAAGTCGGTGGACGGCGCGAGCGCGTTCTCGTACCCGCTGATCTTCCTGCCGTTCGTCAGCTCGGCCTTCGTGCCCACCGCGTCGATGCCCGGCCCGGTGCGCGCCTTCGCCGAGCACCAGCCGGTGACCGCCATCGTCAACGCGATCCGGGACCTCTTCGCGCAGAAGCCGGTCGGTGCCGGCATCTGGGCCGCCCTGGCCTGGTGCGTCGGGATCCTCGTGGTCGCGTACGTGTTCGCCAACCTGACCTACCGCCGCAAGATCTCCTGATGCGGATTCGGGTGGGGCCGGACGACTCGCAAGGCAGGATCAGTGCATGCTGACGATCAGCCAACTGGCGGCGTACGCCGGCGTCACGGTGCGGGCGGTGCGCCACTACCACCAGATCGGGTTGCTGCCGGAGCCCGAGCGGGACGCCTCGGGCTACCGGCGGTACGGCGCCACGGCGGCGGTGTCCCTCATCCGGATTCGGATCCTCGCCAACGCCGGGGTGCCGCTGTCCCAGATCGGTCAGATGCTGGAGGCCGACGCGCCGACCTTCGCCGCCGCGGTCGCTGACATCGACAGGCAGTTGGGCGACGAGATCGCCCGACTGGAGGCCAGCCGTCAGCAGATCGCGCAACTCGCCGCCGGGGACCGGCTGGCACTCCCGCCGCAGGTGATCGCCTATCTCGACCGGCTCCGGGAGATCGGGGCCTCGGAGCGGGTGGTGGCGGGCGAGCGGGACGGCTGGATCCTGATGTCGGCCCGTTGGCCCGACCGCGTCGGCGACTGGATGCCCGGCAAGATCGCGCAGCTGGATGACCCGCAGGTCGTTCGGCTGTACCAGATCCTGTCCGGGGTCTTCGACAGCGACGCGGGCGACGACGCGCGCCTGGAGGAAGCCGCCGACCTCATCGCCGGCCTGGCCGAGCAGGCGTACGCCTCCGGCGAGATCGACCTCGGCGAGGTGGGGCAGGACGACCTGCCGTTCGACCTGCTGGACGCGCTCGCCGTCGAGGCCGACCCGCGGTTGCAACGCCTGCTGGACCTCGTCCGGGAGCGGGGCTGGGCCGGGCTGGCCAGGTTGGAGCGGCTGCCGGCGTCCCCCGACTGACCATCGCCACGAACCGCGGTCAGCTCTGCTGGTAGTTCACCGCGGCGAACCCGCACGGCTGGTGCAGGTGCAGGTAGTAGGCGCCCTCGCCGACCTCGTCCAGGTCGGCACCCCCGATCAGGCCCAGGTAGTCCATCGGCTCGCCGCAGCCGGGGCAGTCGGGGTGCTCGGCGTCCTGGATCCAGTCGGGCCGGCCACCCACCGTCGAGCCACCCTCGTTCCAGGCGCTGGCCTGGTACGGGCTCGCCAGGGCCGGCCCCGGAACCGGGAGCAGCGTCGGCGGGTCCTCCGGCCCGACGTCACCGCCCAGGTAGCTCGGACGGGTGTTGTCAGCCCACCAGTCGGTGGTGCCGGCCGGCGTGACCCGGCTGTACAACGTCGTGTAGCAGGCGCAGAAGTGGCAGGTCTCGATGACCAGGCGGCCGGACCAGTCGGTATGTGCCAGCGCGGCGCGGATCGTGGGGTCGGTGGTGTCAAGGTCGGCGGCGACCCAGAGGGGTGACGTGCACCAGGGGCAGGCGGGTCGGTCGGCTGGCGCGGGCCCGTCCCGCATGACCCACCGGTACGCGAGGTCAGCGCACAGGTCCCGGCGGTTGCCGTCCGGCCCGATCGTCCAACCGCCCTCGAGGGCATAGCTCAGCACGCCGACGTGCAGGTCGTCCGCACCGGCTGGCGGCTGCGTCGACCAGCGACGCAGGGCACGCTCGGCGAGCGGGTGCCCGCTGTGGGCCAGGATGAGGAGCAGATGGTTGAGCTGGTCCGGCGTCCGCCCGCCGTCGATCTGCTCGATGACCCGGCTGACCACGTCGGCGTTCGCCGCCCGGTACAACGTCGCCGGCCACAGCAGATCGAGGTCGAGCAGACTTGCGTGGTACGGCGACAGTCTCCGCGGATCGGCGGCACCGATCCCGGTCAACTCCTCGATCGCGTCGTCGTCCCCGTCCGCCGCTCTGCCGATCAGTTCCTCGATCACCAGCGGATGGTAGCCGGGTGGCGGCCGCGCTTGTGAGGTCGGCGATCCGTTGACGCATCCGGCGCGGCTCGCCACCACCGGCGGGACGCCAACGCCGCCAGTCCGGCGCCGGCGGCGTTGAGCAGGACGTCGTCCACCGACGACACCCGGTCGAGCCGCAGGACGTACTGGGCGGTCTCGACCAGGATGGAGGAGCCGGCCGCGAGGGCCAGGATTCGCGGTACCGACGCCAGCGCCCGGAACCGCAGCGGGGCGAAGAACCCCACCGAAGCGAAGACCAGCAGATTGCCGACGACCTGGACCGTCGCCGTCAGCGGGCCCCCGTCGGAAAAGATCGTGAGCAGGTCGCGTAGCGGCACCAGGGCCACCCGGCCGGACACCACACCGGCCTGGTCGCCCGGCAACATGATCATCCAGACCCACGGCACCGTGCCGTAGACGATGCCGACGTCGGCCAGCGACGTCCGCCACGCCGAGGTGGTGCCGGCGGCACGTCGGCGGCGCGCCACCGCCCACACCGTCAGCGCGGCCAACGGCAGCAGGAGCACCGTGATGAGGACGACGCCGTTGATCGTGCCGAGCCAACCGTGCCAACCCTTGACCACGCGCCCCCGCCTCTCGCCCGGCCCCGAAACCTACCCGGACCGGGCGGCGCGCGTTCGCCCGTTTGTGACACCCGTGGGTCGGGGACAACAGCGGCATGGCGACGCAGATCCTGGTGATCCAGGGAGCCGGTGCCGGCGTACACGACGAGTGGGACAACCGGCTGGTGGACAGCCTGCGCCGTGAGCTCGGGGACGGGTACGAGGTCCGCTATCCGCGGATGCCCGACGAGGACGACCCGAGCTACGCCACCTGGAGTACCGCCATCCGGCGGGAGATCGCGGCGCTGGCCGACGGGGCGGTCGCCGTGGGCCACTCGGTGGGCGGGACGATCCTCGTCCACACCCTCGCCGAGCAGCCACCACAGCGGGTGCTCGGCGCGATCGTGCTGATCGCCGCCCCGTTCGTCGGCACCGGCGGCTGGGCCGCCGACGAGTTCGAGTTGCCGCCCGACCTCGGCGCGAGGCTGCCGCGCGGGGTGCCGGTGCACGTGTTCCACGGCCTCCGGGACGACACGGCGCCACCGTCGCACGCCGACCGGTACGCCGACGTCATCCCGCAGGCGCGTCTGCACCGGCTGCCGGAGCGCGATCACCAGCTCAACGATGACCTGCGCGAGGTGGCTGCGGTGATCCGGCGCGGTCCGGCGACCGCAGCGGACCGTGTTCCGCCGCGGTCGCCGCTCGTCTGAACCCGAAGCTGGTGCTCAGCGCATCACGGGTTCAACCGCACCTCGGGCTGGTGGCGGCGGGTGAGGCGATCGATGCCGGTAACAATGGCGGCGATCACCGTGATGAGGATTGCCAGTGGTAGCGGCTGACCGTCGAAGTGCCGCATCGCCGTGTTGACGAGAAGCGGGTCGGGGATGAGCCACCCGGCCAGGAATCCGGTGAGTCCGACGCCGACGATGACGGCGGGCCGATGGCGGCGGACCGCGAAGGCGGCGACGACAGCGGCGGTGGCGGCGGCGAGGATCCCCAGGACCGTCGGCACGGCGTCGAGAACGTAGACGCCGTGGCGTCCCCATGCTCCGGTGCCTTTCCAGGCGAGGATCCCGAGCGGGACGAGGGCCCACCAGAACAGGCGCGGCCGGGGCGCGGTCCACCGCTCGCGGGCGGCGATCACGAGCAGGACGAGGATCGAGACCGGTACGGCGGTGGTGAAGAGCTGTTGGCCGAGGTTCGTGCCCACGGCGCCGCCGTTGCGAGCATCGACGACGAACCAACCGACGGTGGCCGTCAGGAATATCGCCTGTACGGTGAGGGCGGTCCGGGCCGCGCCGCACAGCCAGGCGATCAGCGGTGCGAGGGGCAGCAGGCCGAGACCGACTGTCTGTGGCCAGCCGGCGATGATGGCCGGCATGTCGGTGGCGAGGACGGCGCCGGTGAACAGGTCCAGGGTCTGACCGGCGGGCTGGGTGCCGGCGGCGACGAGCAGGGCACTGAGGCCAGTGGTGAGGGCCGTGGTGGTGACGGGCGTGGTGAGTCTCAGTCGGATCGCCAGGGCGACGATGTGCAGCGTCTCGTGCCAGCTCGGGTGCCGGCGGCCGTGGTCGAGGTCCAGCAGCAGTCCGAGCAGTTCCTCGCCGCGGGCGGTGCGGTGCGCGGCTGGCAGCAGCCGCAGCAGCCGTCGATATCGTCGCTCCAGACTGCTCATGCCCGGGTTCATCCGGTGTTCCCGAGGCGCGGAGTGTTGCGGGCGGCACGCTTGCTGAGGCGCTCCTCGGCGAGCCGGACCGCTCCGGCCATCCGCTGGCTCTCGGCACGGATGGCGTCTGCCCCCGCGTCGGTCAGTTTGTAGAAACGTCGCAGCCGACCCTTCTCCACCTCGTCGTGGTCGGGGGCGATCAGCCCCTGGGCGACGAGGCGGTCAAGGGCTCCGTAGAGGGTGCCGGCGCGTAACCGGATCCTGCCGTCGGTCATCTGGTCGACCTCCGTCACCACGGCGTAGCCGTGCCGGGGTTGGTCGGCGAGGGCGGAGAGGATCAGGAACGTCTGCTCACTGAGGTCCATGCACGATATATATCGCACCGCGATATATAAAGCAACGATGCCGATGTGGGACGTCGCCGGTCGTGCCGCCCCCGGCTGCGTTGCGGGGGGCGGCGCGACCGATCAGTGGGCGGGTGGGTCAGCTGCGGGTGGACCACTGCTGGTTGCTGCCACCGTTGCAGGCCCAGAGGATGAGTTTGGTGCCGTTGGCGGTGGCGGCGCCATTGGCGTCGAGGCAGAGCCCGGACTGGACGCCGGTGATGGTGCCGTTGGAGTTGAGGTTCCACTGCTGGTTGGTGCCGCCGTGGCAGTCCCAGATGATGGCCTGGGTGCCGTTGGCGGTGCCCTGGCCGAAGGCGTCGAGGCACTTGTTGCCGTACACCTGGAGTTGTTTGCCGGCGGTGTAGGTCCAGCGCTGCGCGGTGCTGTTGCTGATGCAGTCCCAGAGCTGGACCTGGGTGCCGTTGGTGGTGGTGCCGTTCGGTACGTCGACGCAGCGCCCGGACTGGCCGCCCACGACCTGGGCGTTCTGTTGCGGGTTGCCGCCTCCGGCCGGTGCGTAGCCGGCGGCGTTGATGTTGGCCTGGACGGCGTTCTCGGTGGCGGCCGTCGGGTAGCCGGAGGTCAGTACGCCCTCGAAGAACGTGCCCCGGCCGGTGATGCTGTTGTCGCCGCCGATGCCGAGCAGGATGGCCCCTTCCTTCTTCATCGGGTGGTAGCCGTTGGGGCGTGGCCCGTCGAAGTAGGTCGTCAGGCTGCCCGACTGAGCGTTTCCGCCCCGGATCGCCCAGTGGTTCGGCTCGCCCTTGACCATGGCCGTGACGAAGCGGTGGTTGATGGACGCGATGTTGTTGTAGCCCGCGTTCACCCCGGAGAACAGCCCCCACTCCAGGTCGGCCATGATCCAGGGGCCGGCGCCCGCGCCGTAGCCCCACTGCTTGTTGGCGCCGAAGTAGACGGTCTCCATGATGGCGCGTTCGTCGGCCAGGTTGTTGGTCTGGGCGTTGCCGTAGTCGAAGCAGCACCACTGGTTGTAGTGCGTGCCGTCGACGACCGCGTAGATGCCCTCGGGCTGGTCGCCGGTGGCGACACCGTTGGTGTTGTTGTTGCGGTAGCCGGTGCCGGGGGCGATGTAGACGCCGTACGCCTTCTGGCCACCGACGGTGACCGGGGCCGCCTTCGCGTCGGCGAGGTTGTCCCAACCGCCGGGTGCGGGGCCGGCGAAGCCGCCGGGCGGTGCCTGGGTGAGCCGGTTGTTGCGGCCGGACTGGTCATAGATGATCGTGATGACGCAGCTGGTGCTGGCGCAGAACGAGTCCTGGGTGGCGGCGTTGGCGTAGCCCCCCTCGCTGAGTACGCCCACGTCGCGGGTGGTGTTGTCCGACGAGCGTCGGACCTGGTAGAGCGGGCCGTTGTAGGCGCCGTACAGCGCGCGGGTGGTGCTGTGCGCGGCCACGCAGGGTGTGCCGCCGGAGGCGTAGATGTCGCACGGGCCGGTGCCGGCGGCATGGGCGACGCCCGGGGTGTCCGAGACCACGTAGACGCCGGCGCTGACGACCACTGCCAGCAGGGTCCCGGCGGCGGCCATCAGGCGACCCAGTTTTCTCTTCACATTCATCGGATCCTTTCCGGTACGGGACGGGGTGCGGTGCGGAGATTGACGTCACACGTCATACCTGTGACATTAATAGTCGCCCATCTATGAGCGCTAGTTGGCACACGTTGGTTGTCGATCGATGAGCCTGAGGACGGATATGCTGGTCGGCGGTGCAAGGTGCGTCCCCGTGTCGGGGCAAGAATCGATTCGAGGGCGATTGATGAACATCGGGGAGATCGCCCGTCGGGCGGGGGTGTCCCGCAGCACCGTCTCCTACGTGCTCAGCGGGAAACGCAGCGTCTCGGAGGGGACCCGGCAACGCATCCAGTCGGTCATCGACGAGTTGAACTACCGGCCGAACGCCAGCGCCCGCGCGCTGAAGGAGGGGCGCACCCGCACCCTCGGGCTGGTCATCCCGCCGGCCAGCCAGCGATTGACAGACATGCAGCTGGGCTTCGTCGCCAGCGTCGTCGAGGCGGCCGCCCGCCACGACCTCGATGTGCTGCTGTCCCCCTCCGGTGGCGACCATGACCGGTCCTTCGAACGGATCGTGACCGGGCGTCGGGTGGACGGCGTGATCCTGATGGAGATCCGGTTGGCCGACGACCGGGTGACCCGGTTGACCACGGCCGGGCTGCCGTTCGTCACGATCGGCCGGACCGCCGAGCCGCACGGGATGAGCTGGATCGACATCGACTACGCCGGCCTGATCGCCCGGTGCGTGCAACACCTGGCCGATCTGGGGCACCGGCAGGTGGCCCTCGTGAACCGGTCGGCGGAGCTGGTGGCCGCCGGATACGGCCCCAGCCATCGCGCGCTGGCCGGCTTTCGTGCGGCGGCGCTGGAGCGGGGGCTGACCGGCGTGGAGGTCTGCAGCGGCGACGACACGGCCTCCGGCGAGGCGTGCATGGAGCAGCTGCTCGCCACGCACCCGGAGGTCACCGCGGTGGCCACCATCAACGAGGCCGCACTGCCCGGGATGCAGCGCGCGCTGACCGGCGCCGGGTTGTCGGTGCCCCGCGACTTCTCCGTCACCGGCGTCGCCGCGCAGCACTGGGCGGAGGACTTCCGCCCGCCGTTGACCGCCGCCGACGTGCCGATGGTCGAGATGGGCGCCGAGGCGGTGGCGCTCCTGCTGGAGATCATCGCGGCTCCCGGCGCCGTGCCACGACACCGCCTCTACAGCCCGCCCATCTCGTTGCGTTCCAGCACCGGGCCGGTCCGGGCCCGCTGATCCGACCCGGCTACCCGCCCCTGACCCGCCGTTGCTCCGCGGCGGCGGCGAGGATGAGATAGCTGCTCGCGGTCCAGGTGTACGCCCGGTCGCGCAGGCCGGTGCCGGTCTCGGCGTCGAAGTTCTCCGCGAAGCCGGACTTCTCACACAGGGCGAGGAAGCGTCGGCTGATGTCGTCGGCGATCCCGGTCTGCCCGGCCCGGCGCAGGCCGTCCTCGACCAGCACCGTGGACGGTGCCCAGATCGGGCCACGCCAGTAGCCGTCGGCCACGTAGTGGGCCGAATCCGTCGGCTCGGTGGCCAGCCCGTGCGTGGTCAGGTGGGTTTCGACGCCTCGCGCCAGCGCGGCGGCGACCGGGGCCGGCAGGTCGGCCCCCAGCGCGACGGGCATCAGGTCGAGCAGACTGCGGCTGGATCGCCGCTGCCCGGTACGGGGGTCACGCGCGCGGAAACGCTCACCGTCCCACAGGTCGCGCAGCATGGCAGCGTGGATCCGGTCGGCCTCCCGGGACCAGCGGGCGGCGGGCTCACCCAGCTCGGTGGCGAGGTCGGCGAGGCAGCGCAGCTGCGACACCAGGAACGCGGCGAGGTCGGCCGTCTCGAGGACCCGGTTGTCGTCGAAGGTGGTGGCGTTGTCCCAACCGCTGTCGTTGCCGTGGTGGTAGTGCGGCAGGTCGTGGCCGGGGGCCCGCCGCGCGTCGAGCCAGAACCCGGTCCAGCGCGCCAGCCGGTCGTAGGTCTGCGCCAGCGCCGCCCGATCCGGCGGCTCGGGAAGGCGTCGGCGCAGGTGACGCAGGGCCCAGCCGTGGATGGGGGGCTTGACGTAGTTGTGCAGGACCTCGGAGTGGGTGACCGAGTCGGGCAGGGCGCCGGTCTCGTCCTGGTGGTCGAAGGGCAGCTGGAACTGGTGCCAGGCCAGCTCCGGCTCGCCGGCCGCCAGGGCTATCGCGTTGAAGCAGTGGTCCCAGCTCCACACCTTGTCCATCCAGTGCTTGGACATCAGCACGGCCGGTCGGGTGACGAAACCCGCCGGAGCGACGGTGGCCGACCACAGGACGTACGCGGCCAGCTCGGCGGCCGGGGTCTGGGCACCACGCCAGGGCGCGATCGCGTCGACGAACGCGGTGAACTCCGCCATCCGGTCACGGCACAACCGCTCGAAGGCGACGGATCCGGCGTACGGGCGGCGCGCCGTGGCGTACTCCTCGATCGCGATCTCCCAGGGCTGGTCGCCCGGCAGGTCCACGGACCGGCCGGCGGTGCCGAGCGCCTGCGCGCCGTCGGTGCGCGACAGAGCGCCGGAGAGCACTGTGACCCGGTAGCGGCGACCGGTCTCGTACGAGGTGAACACGTGTGACCCGTCGACCGGGTCGGCGTACAGGTAGGTGCCGCTGAACGGGGTGAGGGTGTGCGCGGCGGCGGCCACCCGCAGGCCGAGCCGGTGGCCCCGGATCCGCAGGGTGTCCGGCCCGTCGTAGACGGCCTCGATCCGGCCGGTGCCGTTGTTCCAGGTCAGCACCGTGGGTGTGGCGACGACGGTGGTGCCGGCGACACTGGGGGCGAGCCGCAGGACGGGGTGCAGCCCGGTCTGGTGCGAGACCAGGTGCAGATCGTCGGCGTACGTCTTCTCGGCTACCACCGGGGAGATGTTGAACCAGGATCCTCGGTAGCTGAACGGGATGTCCTGGATTCCGAACTCCGGACCGGACGGGGCGACGGTCATGGGTGGCGGGTGCCTCTCTGTGGTGCGGGTGGTCGGTCCTCGACCGCCGCGGATGGTCAGTCCTTGACGGCGCCGGCGGTCACGCCCATCGAGACGTAGCGCTGGGCCAGGATCAGCAGTACGGCGGCGGGGATCGAGGCGACGACGGCGGTGGCCATGATGGCGTTCCACTGCTGGTTGTTGTTGCCGATGTAGTGGTAGATGCCGAGGGTGATCGGCTGGTGGTCGCCGCCTCCGGCCAGGGTCGAGGCGAAGATGAAGTCCGACCAGGACCACAGGAACGCGAAGAGCGACACCGTGACGATCGAGTTGCGGCTGACCGGCAGCACCACCGACCAGAAGGTCCGCAGTCGACCGGCGCCGTCGACCACTGCGGCCTGGAGCAGCTCGTCGGGGATGCCGGACATGAAGGCCGTGAAGATCAGGACGCCGAACGGCACCGCGAGCGTGGTGTCGGCCAGGATCAGGCCGGGCAGCGTGTTCAGGACGCCGAGGGTGAGGAAGATGGCGTAGAAGCCCATCGCCATGATGATTCCCGGGATCATCTGCGCGATCAGCAGCACGAAGCTCAGCGCCGGCCCGCCGGGTGGCCGCAGCTTCGCCAGGGCGTAGCCGGCGGGGGCGGCCAGTGCGACTGTCAGTGCCACGGTGCCGAGGCCGACCAGGAAGCTGGTGCCGAGGTACGGCAGTTGCTGGTCGAGCACCGCCCGGTAGCCGTCCAGGGTGCCGTTCGTGGGGAACAGGTGCGGGGGACTGGCCCGCATGTCCTGGTCCCGGGTGAAGGACACATTGATCATCCAGTAGACGGGGAAGAGCATCAGCCCGGTCAGCACCAGGCCGACGCCGGTCTTCCACCAGGCCCGAGGCGTCGAGGTGGTCATCGCAGCTGCTGCCTCCGCTCGATCCGGATGTAGACGAGGCCGGCGATCAGGGCCAGCACGATGAGCAGGTTCCCGATGGCCGCGCCCGGGCCGAACTCGGGCAGCAGGTTGCCGAAGCCGAGCCGGTACGACCAGGTGGCGAGCGTGGCGGAGGAGCCGGTCGGGCCACCCCTGGTCATGATCCAGATGATGTCGAAGACCTTCAGCGTGTAGATCAACCCCAGCAGGAGCGTGATCGCGGAGACGGGACGCAGCAGCGGGAAGGTGATCCCCCAGAACCGTTGCCACCCGGTCGCGCCGTCGAGCGCGGACGCCTCGTACATCTCCGCCGGGATCGCCTGGAGGCCGCTGTACAGCACCACCAGGTTGAACGGGATGCCGATCCAGACGTTCGCGATGACCACCGAGGTGAGCGACCAGCCCGGTGAGGTGAGCCAGTTGACCGGGTCGATCCCGACGACGCCGAGCGCCGCGTTGACCAGCCCCGAGTCGCTGTTGAGCAGCCACGACCAGGTCGACGCCGAGACGATCAGCGGCAACAGCCACGGTACGAGGATCAGCGCCCGCAGCGTGCGCGACAGCGGGAAGTGCTGGTGGAAGAAGAGGGCCAGGGCCATCCCGATGGTGAACTGGAAGGCGAGCGAGGCCGCGGTGAAGACCACCGTGTGCGTGAGCGTGGGCCAGAACGCCGGGTCGGTCAGGACCGTCCGGTAGTTGTCGAGGCCGGCGAACGGTGCCCCGCCCTGCACGAACGAGCGGACGGTGTACTCCCGCAGGCTCAACTCGACGTTGCGGTAGAGCGGGTAGGCGTAGAAGGCCGCCAGGTAGATGGTCACCGGGGCCAGGAAGCCCCAGGCCCACCATCGGTTGGGCCGGCGGGCCCGGGACGGGGGAGGCCCGGGTGGGGCGGTGCTCGCCGCCCCACCCTGGTCCCGTACGGCTGTGGAGGTCTCTGTCGTGGCGCGCATGGTGTCGGTTCGGATCGCTTACCTGGTCGAGGCGGCGGTCTGCGCGGCGGTCAGCGCCTCCTGTGGTGACTTCCCGCCGCTGAGGGCCGCCTGGACCGCCGTCCACAGGGATTCGGAGATCTTCGGGTACTTCGTACCGAGGTTGTCACCGGTGCGGCCCTTGGCTGCCCGGACCGCCTCCACCCAGACCTTGAGCTTCGGGTCCGCGGTCGCCTGTCGCTCCTGCACGGCGGCGACGGGTGCGACGTAGGAGAGCGTGGTGTCCGTGGTGAGGAGGTTGTCGGCGTTGGTCAGACAGGCGACGAGCTGCTGCGACGTCTGGTAACGACCGGTGTTCTTCTGCACCGGGATGGAGACGAACTCACCACCGGTGGGCGCCGGGGCCGGGCCGCCCGCGCTGGCCGGGACCGGGATGGTGCCGTACGCGAAGGGAAGCTTCTCCGCGTTCGCCAACTGCCAGGTGCCGTTCTCGGCGAACGCGTAGTCGCCGGTGGCGAACTCCTGCCAGCTGGTGGTCTGGGTGTTGTTGATGACGGAGTTGGGGGCGTGGCCCTGCTTGAGCCAGTCGGTCCAGAGCGTCAGCGCGGACACCGCCTGCGGCGAGTCCAGGCTGGTCAGTTGGGCCCCCGATCCCCAGAACCAGGGCAGGAACTGGAAGCTGCCCTCCTCGGTGCCGATCGCGGAGAAGGTGATGCCCTTCTTCCCCTTGGCCTTGACCTTGGTCAGGGCTGCGGTCAGCGACGTCCAGTCCGTGACGGTGGCGGGATCGACGCCGGCGGCGGTGAGCAGGTCCTTGTTGTAGTAGAGGGCGAGGGTGTTGGCCCCGATCGGCACCCCGTAGGTCTTGCCGTCGCTCTGGCCGGCGCCGAGCAGGTTCTTCTCCATGGCGGAGACGTCCAGCTTGTTGTCGTCGGTGGTGGTGAGCGCACCGGCCTCGGCCAGCGTCGAGATGACCGGGTTGTCGACGATCAGCACGTCCGGCGAGTTCCCCTGCTGGGCGGCGAGCAGCGCCTTGTTGGTCAGGTCGGTGGTGTCGTAGCCGGTTCGCTCGACCGTCACTCCGGCCGAGGTGCCGCACTTCTTGAGCAGCGCGACCCACTCGGAGTCGTCGGCGAACTGCGGATACGGGTCCCAGACGAGGTAGGCGCCCCCGTCGGAGGGGCCGTCGGTGGACGACGAGCAGGCACTGCCCGTCACTGCGGCGAGAGCTATCACGGCGACGGCGGCCAGGCGCCGCCGACGATTCAGTCCGGTCATCTGGTGCCTCACTTCAAATCGATCGTCAGGTGGGGTGTGTGGGTTGATCGTCGCGGGTTGGACCAGTCCAACCATGAGGCGAATCGATTCGACGAATCGGTTCGCCCGAAGATAGGTCTGGGCGTGGCCGGGGGTCAAGAGCCGGTCGGCCGGTCGAGGAGGATCGCAGGGCAACGTGGACGTCACCGCGCCGTCATCTCATTGACATCGTTCAGTTCGTGGTCCTACGATCCGTGCGAATCGATTCGCAAGCGCTGCCCTCCGGAGAGCGTCCCCCGCGCCCCACCAAGGAGCCGCCCGTGAAAACCCCGTCCCGCAGCAGGTCAGGACGAGCCCGCGTGTTCGCGGCCCGACTCGTCGTCGGCCTGCTCGCCGCCGCCGCCGTCACCGTCGTCGCGTCCCCCGCCCAGGCCGCCGACGAGTCGATCAGTGTCAACTTCTCCACCACCAGCGGTGCGCCGACCTACCGCGCGTCCGGCTGGATCTACGGCATGACCGAGAACGCCAGCGGCCCCGCCGACCACTTCTACCGGGACGTCAAGTTCCAGTACATGCGCGCCGGTGGCGCGCAGCTTCCGGGGAGTGGCTGGGTCGGCGGCACGTACGACCGTCGCTGGAACTCGACCCTCGCCCAGGCGCGCCGGACCACGTCCCTCGGCGGAAAGTTCATTATCCTGCCGCACGACCTGTGGGGCGCCGACGGTGCCGGAATCTCCCGATTCCCCGGTGACAACGGCAACTGGACCGACTACGACAACTTCCTGACCCGCCTGATCAGCGACGTACGGGCGTCCGGCCTGTCGGTGCAGTGGGACATCTGGAACGAACCCAACATCACCATCTTCTGGAACCGGCCGATCTCCCAGTACCTCGAACTCTGGCGTCGGACCTACCAGCGCATCCGGGCGGAGTTCCCCAGCCAGCTCATCGTCGGGCCGAGCTGCGCCTGCGTGCCGTCGACCACGCACGCCTTCTGGAACCAGTACCTGGACTTCGTGCGCTCGACCAACACGGTGCCGGACATCATCAGCTGGCACTCGCTGCCCGGTGACCCGGTCGCCAACGTCGCGGCCGCCAACGCCACCCTCGACCCGCGCGGCATCGCCCACCTGCGTCCGTACCAGATCAACGAGTACGGCGCGCCGGACGAGCAGAACCCGGCCGACGGCGCCTGGTACATCGCGCGTCTGGAGCGGGCCCGGGCCGACGGCCTGCGGGCGAACTGGGCCAGCGGCGGCAGCCTGCACAACGACCTCGGCAACCTGTTGATCCGCAACTCGGCCGGCCAGCACCAGCCCAAGGGGGAGTGGTGGAACTACCGCTACTACGCCTCGCAGGTCGGCGAGAACGTCGCGGTGACCCCCAGCCAGTCGTACGACGCGTACGGCACGAAGACGGCCGGGTCGGCGAAGGTCCTGCTCGGCGGTGGTCGTACCACCGGGAACCTGACCGTCAACCTGCAACGCCTGGACACCACCAGCGGCATCGTGCAGAACAACCAGGTCCGGGTCGTCACCCAACGCATCCCGCACAACGGCGGTGGCGCCGTGCCGGGGCCGGTCACGGTCTCGAACAGCGTGGTCACGGTCTCCAACAACAACGCGACGGTGACAGTGCCGTACACCAACCAGACCGACACCTACACCGTCACGCTGCTGCCCCCCTCGGACGGTGGCTTCCAGTCGGTGGCGGTGGCCCAACACTCCCAGCAGTGCCTGAACAACGCCGGGCTGAGCACCGCCGACGGCAACGTCCAGCAGCAGAACCACTGCGACGGGGGTGACCAGCAGCTGTGGAACTTCCGGCCGGTGGCCGGCGTGGCCAACACCTACACGGTGGTCAACCAGCAGAGCGGCAAGTGTCTCGACGTCAGCGGCGTGTCCACCGCCGACGGCGCGGCGGTGCACCAGTGGACCTGCCTGAACGGCCTCAACCAGCAGTTCACGCTGCGCAAGGTGACCTACGCCGGCAACGACTCGCACGACTACCAACTCATCGCCCGCCACAGTGGCAAGTGCGTCGATGTCAACGCGGTCTCCACGGCGGCCGGCGCGCAGGTGCACCAGTGGACCTGCCGGGCGGCCAACCAGGGCAGCCCGTTGAACCAGACGTGGCGGCTCCTGGGGCGGTAGGCGTCCCGGGAAATGGTGACGCGCTGGCCGTCGGTCCCCCGGCCAGCGCGTCACGTCGCATTGCATTCATTGACATAAATTCCACAAAGGTCATACGATTCGCTGCGAATCGATTCGCCGCCACCACTGACCTGGCGCATCGACAATCCCCCTCGCCTCCACGACTTCCGAGGAGCACCCCGTGCGAACCCCGTCCCCCATCGGGCCAGGAAAGGCCCGTGACCTCATCCCGAGACGTCGTCGCGCCCGACGGCTGACCGCCGTGGCGGGCGCTCTGGTCGGCGTTCTCGTCGGCATCGGCGCCACCCCGGGCGCCTCGTCGCCGTCCGCCGAGGCGGCCGCCGCGCCGCTGGCGGCCGCCATCCAACCGGGGCAGAGCACCCCCATCGTCGGCACCGCATCCGGCCGCTGCCTCGAAGTGCCCAACTCCAGCACCACCAACGGCACCCAGACGCAACTCTGGGACTGCAACGGCAGCGCCGGCCAGAGCTGGACCTGGACGTCGACAAAGCAACTCCAGGTGTACGGCAACAAGTGCCTGGACGCCTCCGGCCGGGGCACCACCAACGGCACCCAGGTGATCATCTGGGACTGCAACGGCCAGAACAACCAGCAGTGGAACGTCAACAGCAACGGCACCGTCACCGGCGTGCAGTCCGGGCTCTGCCTCGACGCCAACGGCGCGGCCACCGCCAACGGCACCAAAATCATCCTCTGGGCCTGCAACGGCGGCACCAACCAGCAGTGGGCCTCGCCGACCACCACCCCGCCGCCGACCAACCCGCCCACCGGCGCGCGCCCGTGCGACATCTACGCCTCCGGCGGCACCCCGTGCATCGCCGCGCACAGCACCACGCGAGCGCTCTACGAGGCGTACGCCGGCAACCTGTACCAGGTCCGACGCTCGTCGGACAACACGACCCGCAACATCGGGCTCACGGCAACCGGCGGCACCGCCAACGCGGCCACGCAGGACTCGTTCTGCGCCGGCACGACCTGCGTGATCACCGTGGTCTTCGACCAGTCCGGGCGTGGCAACGACCTCTGGTACCAGGGGTCGAGCGTGGTGCCGGGCTCGCCCCAGAGCAAGCCGGCGATCGCGACCTCGGAGTCGCTGACCGTGGGCGGCGCGAAGGCGTACTCGCTCTACATCAATCCCGGTAACAGCTACTGGCGCGACGGGCACCTCACCGGCGTGCCGACCGGCGCGGCTCCCGAGGGCATGTACATGGTGACCAGCGGGACCCACGTCAACAGCGGCTGCTGCTTCGACTACGGCAACAGCGAGACGACCAGGAAGGCCGACGCCGCCGGGGCGATGGACGCCATCAACTTCAGCAAGCAGTGCTGGTTCGGCGGCTGCTCCGGCAGCGGGCCCTGGGTGCAGGCGGACCTGGAGTGGGGCCTCTTCCCAGGTGGCAGCCAGGCCTGGAACCCGAACCAGCGTGCCTTCACCAGCAAGTTCGTGACCGCGACGTTGAAGAACAACGGCACGACCCGCTTCGCCATCAAGGGCAGCGACGCCCAGTCCGGCAGCCTCTACACACTGTACGACGGCTCGCTCCCGCCGGGATACAGCCCGATGAAGAAGCAGGGCGCGATCATCCTGGGCAGCGGCGGTGACTGCTGCAAGCCCGACGGCGGCGCGAACCTCAGCGCCGGCACCTTCTACGAGGGGGCCATGGTCGCCGGCTACCCGTCCGACGCGACCGAGAACGCGGTGCAGGCCAGCGTGGTGGGCGCCGGTTACCGCTGACCCGGTGACGCCGGAACGGGGGAGTGCGCCGGTCACCACGCGGTGGTGACCGGCGCACTGTCTCGTCGACGCCAGCCTGGTCTCAGGCGATGGCGCAGGACGCGCCGTTGAGGGTGAACGAGGACGGCCCGGCGTTGTTGCCGGTGTGGGTGGCCTGGAAGCCGATGGTCACCGAGCCGTTGGCGGGGATGCCGCCGTTGTAGGCGACGTTGCGGGCCGTCACCTGCCCGGAGTTGGGCGAGTAGGTGGCGTTCCAGCCCGAGGTGATGGTCTGCCCGCCCGGCAGGGTGAAGACCAGTGACCAGCCGTTGACGGCGCTGGTGCTGGTGTTCGTGATGGTGATGTTCTCGGTCAGGCCGTTGTTCCAGGCGTTGACGGCGACGCTCACCCGACAGGCGCCGTTGGCCGGCGGCGGCGTGGTGGGCGGCGGCGTGGTCGGGGGTGGCGTCGTCGGCGGCGGGGTGGTCGGCGGCGGCGTCGTGGGGTTGGTCAGGCCGAAGAACTGCAGGGCCGCGGCAGCCATTCCGCCGGAGGGCAGGCTGTGCCCGGCCCCCTGGATGCTGTACGCCTCAACCTGGACGGTGCCGTTGCTGTCGGCGTAGCGACGCCGGTTCCAGTTGGCCTGGGGCGTGTCGGTGGAGGTGGGTGTCTGGCTCAGCCCAAACACGTTGGTCCACTGCTCGATCGTCTCCTGCAGCAACGAGTACGGCACGAGCGTGTCGCTGGTGCCGTGCCACAGCTGCACGCGCGGGCGGGGCCCGGAGTAACCCGGGTACGCCTGGCGGACCGCGTCGCCCCACTGCTGCGGGGTCCGGTTCATGTTGCCGCCGGTGCACTGGCTGCTGCCGGGCGGGTAGTCCGCCGCGTTGGCGAAGCAGTTGAACGGCACGCCCATGAACGCGGCGCCGGCCTTGAACACGTCGGGGTAGAGCGCCAGCATGTGGTTCGTCATCATGCCGCCGGAGGAACTGCCGGTGGCGTAGACCCGGTCCCCGTCGGCCGCGTACTGCTGCTGCACGTACCGGATCATGGAGATGATCGACACCGGGTCGCTGCCGCCACCACGTCGCTTGGCGGCGTCCGACCAGGTGTCGAAGCAGTTGCCGAACCCGGCCTGCTGGGTGGCGGACGGGTAGATGACGATGTATCCGTAGCGGTCCGCGAGGCTGGCGAACTCGCTCCCGGAGTAGAAGCCGGGGCCGGATCCTCCGCAGCCGTGCATGGCCACCACGACCGCCGGGCGGGCCGGGCGGTTGTCCGGCACGTAGACGTGCATGCGCATCCGACCCGGGTTGTCACCGAAGCTGGTCACCTCGGTCAGCGACGCCGCGTACGCGGGTCGGAGCGCGGGGACCAGCAGGCCGGCTGTCAGCAGCGGCACGGCGAGGGCGAGCAGCAGTTTTCTCTTGATTCTCAACGGACGACTCCTTCGATTGCCGGTTCGGCTGGGATTGGTCGCGCGATCCGTCAGCGGGTGCGCCCGGTTCCCGCGTGATCGCGCCTGCCCGCTACCTGTGGCTTGCCCTGCCCGGCTCCGGACGGCATTGCGTGGCAATTAGTGTTCCCCTCGGACCGACAAGTGTCAATCGAAGTTTCTCTATCGCGAGGCGGTCCCGGGGCTCGGCGGGGAGCGGCGATCCGTCTACAGTCGTCACACCGTCCCTGAAGAGCACGGAGCGCCTGTGGCAAGCCCGTTCGACATCGACGAGATATATCCGGACGACGGAGATCACGAACTCCGGCTGCCCAGGCGGCAGGTGGGCAACTCCCCCCAGGGGGTCGCCGTGACCCTGTTGGCGGACTACACCCTGCGGACCCGTGTCCCCCTGCCGTCCGCCGCCATCGTGGCGCTGCTCGGAGAGACCGGCGTGACGACGGCCGGGGCGCGCACCGCGATCAGCCGGCTGGCCCGCCGCGGGGTCCTGGAGGGCAGCCGACTGGGGCGCCGCAGCTCGTACCGCCTCAGCCGCGCAGCGGCGGCCAGCCTCTCCGCGGGCGCCCACTGGATCCTCGCCTCCACCACCTCGACGGTGCGATGGGACGGGTGCTGGACGGTTGTCGCCTTCTCGCTGCCGCAGGAGCTGAGCACGCAGCGACGGGCGCTGCGGGCTCAGCTGCGGTGGCTCGGCTACGCGCCGCTGTACGACGGGCTGTGGATCTCGCCGCGCGAACTGAACGCTCCGGCTCGGGCTCGGCTCGACCAGCTCACCCTCGGTGCCGTGACGGTGTTTCGCGGCCGACAGACCCCGCTCGGCTCGGCGGCTCATCGTGCCCCGATCGAGGCCTGGGACATCCAGGCGATCAGCCGGAGCTACGACGCGTTCCTGCGGCGCTGGACGCCGCTGCTGCCCGCTGTGGTGTCCGGGGAGGTCGACGGGGTTGCCGCGGTGCGGGCGCGTACCGAGGTGATGGACACCTTCCGGCGGTTTCCCGTACTCGATCCGCAGTTGCCCCTGGAGCTTCTTCCGCAGGGGTGGCTCCGGCGGCCGGCGCAGGAGTTGTTCGCGGCCGTCTACGACGGCCTCGCCGCGCCCGCCGAGCGGCACGTTCGGGCGGTCGTCGCCCGGTTTGCCGACGGCACACAGCCCGACATCCGGGCACACACCACCGCCGACATGCTCGCCGGTGTACGCGTCGAGGCGAGCCTGGCCGAGCATGGGCACGGCGGTTCTGCCGGCTGACGAGAATTACGTGGATCGTGCCGATGGCGCACTCGGGGTCTGGGGTCGGCGCGCTTGGCGATGACGCCTACGGGCAGCTGATCAAGGACGGTCTGGATCGGCTGGCGCAGGAGCTGACCTCCACGTAGGCGCGCGTTGCCGATAAGGACGACCTCTGGTCGCCGGATCGCCTGCCCCGCCGCCGCCCGTGCCCGGTCTCGCTTGCTAGCTGTGAGCGATAACAGAGCCACCCTCAGGCGTCTTTCGGTAGCGCCGTGGCGCGGCCGTTCCGGCAGGTCGCGCGGCGAATGACGCGGATCCTCGCAGGCGGCGGGTGGTGATCGGGGCGAGGTGTTCCGGCGCGTCGGCGTGAACGGCTCATTTCGTCTTGACGAACGACATGTTATCGCTCACTCTCGATATAGAGGACGATCGTTTCGTTGGGTTCACCGGGCGGGCCCTACGCGTCGTTTCTCGGTTCTCGGCGTCCATCCGGGCAGGCGGACGTCACCTCAGGGCTCCCGGCGGTGCCGGCGAACGCCTTCCCCAACCATGTGCGCCGGCACCAGGGGCCGTCCTGACTGAAGTGGCACATCACCACCACCGATGCACCCACTGAGAAGGAACGACATGAAATCACCGAGAACGTTGCTGGCGGCGGCGGCCCTCGCCGTCGCCCTCACCACCGGTATGACCGTGGCGCTGACTCCCGCAGCCGGCGCCGGCACGACCCTGAAGGCGGCCGCCGCCGAGAAGGGCCGCTACTTCGGCGCGGCTGTCGCCGTCGGCAAGCTGTCGACCAGCGCCTACACGACGATCCTGAACCGTGAGTTCAACAGTGTCGTGGCCGAGAACGAGATGAAGTGGAGCTCGACCGAGCCGCAGCAGGGTGTGTTCACCTACTCCAGTGGTGACCGCCTGGTCAGCCACGCGCAGGCCAACGGCATGAGCGTTCGGGGTCACACGCTGCTGTGGCACCAGCAGCAGCCGGGTTGGGCCCAGGGCATGTCGGGTAGCGCGTTGCGCAACGCGGCGATCAACCACGTGACCCAGGTGGCGACGCACTTCCGGGGCAAGATTCACTCGTGGGACGTGGTGAACGAGGCGTTCGCCGACGGTGGTTCGGGTGGGCGTCGTGACTCGAACCTGCAGCGCACCGGTAATGACTGGATCGAGGCGGCGTTCCGGGCGGCGCGGGCGGCGGATCCGGGTGCGAAGTTGTGTTACAACGACTACAACACCGACGGGATCAACGCGAAGTCGACGGGGATCTACAACATGGTGCGGGACTTCAAGTCCCGTGGTGTGCCGATCGACTGTGTGGGGTTCCAGTCGCACCTGGGTACCTCGCTGGCCGGTGACTACCAGGCCAACCTGCAGCGTTTCGCCGATCTCGGTGTGGACGTGCAGATCACCGAGTTGGACGTGATGACCGGTGGCAACCAGGCCAACATCTACGGCGCCGTCACCCGCGCCTGCCTGGCGGTCTCGCGCTGCACCGGCATCACCACCTGGGGGGTACGCGACTGCGACTCGTGGCGTGGCTCGGACAACGCGCTGCTGTTCGACTGCAACGGCAACAAGAAGGCCGCGTACAACGCCGTCCTGGACGCCCTCAACGGCGGCTCCACCCCGCCCACCACGCCCCCGCCGGGCACCGGGGTGGACACCAGCGCCTGGTACGTGCTGCTGAACCGGAACAGCGGCAAGGCACTGGACGTGTACGCCTCGGCCACCAGCGACGGCGCGCGGATCAGCCAGTGGACGCGCAACAACGGCAACAACCAGCAGTGGCAGTTCGTGGACTCGGGCGGCGGCTACTACCGGGTGAAGTCGCGCAACTCCAGCAAGGTGCTCGACGTCAGCAACTTCTCCACCGCCGACGGCGGCGCGATCGTGCAGTGGTCCGACCTCAACGGCACGAACCAGCAGTTCCGACTCGCCAATTCGTCTGATGGCTATGTGCGCCTGATCAACCGCAACAGCAACAAGGCGGTCGAGGTGCAGGGCGCGTCCACCGCCGACGGTGGCAACATCGTGCAGTACGCCGACTGGGGCGGCACGAACCAGCAGTGGCAGCTGGTCCGGATCGGCTAGTCGCTGCCATTGCCTGAGCTGGGGGAGAAGGGCTGCCGGCCGACCGGGATCCGGCCGGCGCCCGCCCCGGCGAGGTGTGACGACCGGTGGCCCGTCCCCGGGTGGGGGCGGGCCACCGCGACCATCAGGTAGTCGTTTCGGGCCACGATTCGAATCGATGACAGTCATTTGACGTATGACGTCTTTGCCGCTAATTTTCACCAGCGGGCGACGCGGCAGCCGGGAGCCAGGGCGTCGCGCCGCGCGGCTCGACGCGGCCTGCTCCGAAGCCCGGATCGCGGCATCGCCATCGACGTGCGCCGAAGGCCGCAGGATGCCCGCACAACACCCCCAGACGTGCTGACGCCACCACCACGACGCCGGCACGCACGCCAGGGCACCCGCGGCTCTCCGCTCCTGGGTGACCCCGATCGAAGGAGTGGACATGAAAGCCCTCGGTGAGGCTCGTCCCGCCTCTCGACAGAGACGTCGCTGGCGGTCAGGGTTGGCCGCTGCTGCGGCCACGGTCATGGCAGCCAGCACCCTCGTCGCCGTCAACGCGGCGCCCGCGGCGGCAGCGACAGTGGACACCAACGCCTGGTACACCCTGGTGAACCGGAACAGCGGCAAGGCGTTGGACCTGTACGCCTCGGCCACCAACGACGGTGCGCGGATCAGCCAGTGGACGCGCAACAACGGCACCAACCAGCAGTGGCAGTTCGTGGACTCCGGGGGCGGCTACTACCGGGTCAAGTCCCGGCACTCGGGCAAGGTGCTCGACGTCAGCAACTTCTCCACCGCCGACGGCGGGGCGATCGTGCAGTGGTCCGACCTCAACGGGACGAACCAGCAGTTCCGGCTGGCCGACTCGGACGGTGGCTACGTCCGGCTGATCAACCGCAACAGCAACAAGGTCGTCGAGGTGCAGGGCGCGTCCACCGCCGACGGTGGCAACATCGTGCAGTACGCCGACTGGGGCGGCACCAACCAGCAGTGGCAACTCGTTCCCGTCGGCGGCAGCAACCCACCGCCGACCGGCGGCAGCGGGTGCGGCAAGGCGCCGACGCTGGCCAGCGGCACGCACACGATCCAGAGCAACGGCAAGAGCCGAACCTTCATCCTGCGGGTGCCCGCCAACTACAACAACAGCAACCCGTACCGGCTGATCTTCGCCTTCCACTGGCGGGGCGGCACCATGCAGGAGATCTCCTCCGGCGGCACCAGCGGGGCCGCCTGGTCCTACTACGGGCAGCAGGAGCAGTCGAACAACAGCGCGATCCTGGTGGCGCCGCAGGGATTCGGCAACGGCTGGGGCAACTCCGGCGGTGAGGACATCACCTTCGTCGACGACATGATCAGCCGGATCGAGAGCAGCCTCTGCGTCAACCCGAGGCAGCGGTTCGCGCTCGGCTTCAGCTGGGGTGGCGGCATGAGCTACGCCGTCGCCTGCGCACGGGCCACCGTCTTCCGGGCGGTCGCTGTCATCTCCGGCGCGCAGATCAGCGGGTGCAGCGGCGGCACCCAGCCGATCGCGTACTTCGGGCTGCACGGCATCTCGGACAACGTCCTGAACATCTCCCAGGGCAGGGCGTTGCGCGACACCTTCGTCCGCAACAACGGTTGCACCGCCCAGAACCCGCCCGAGCCGGCCGGCGGCAGTCGTACGCACATCACGACCGCCTACTCCGGTTGCCGGGCCGGCTACCCGGTGCAGTGGGCGGCGTACGACAACGGTCACATGCCCGGCCCGGTGGACGGCACCTACGCCGAGAGCGGCATCACGACCTGGACCAAGGGTGAGATCTGGAGGTTCTTCGCCCAGTTCTCGTGACACTGATCGGCGCAGCCGGCGGCGTCCGCTCCCGTACCCCGGGGGTGGGCGCCGTCCCGGCTGGGGTGGCGGTCAGCGTTCGAGGCGGGCGGGGCTCCCCGAGCCGTTGCGGCGGACCAGCCAGGCCTCGGTGATGTGGGTGAACATCGCCTCGGCGGCGCCGTTGGCGTCGTGGGCGGCGATGCGTTCGTAGATGCGTCGGTGGCCCTGGTTGGACGCCACGCACAGGGCGCGTTCCGTCCGGCCCATGTACCGGGCGGTGTTGATCACCTGGCTCTCCAGCGCACGGACGACGCCACGAGCGATGCGGTTCCCCGACGCCTGCATGATCGTGTCGTGGAAGGCCCGGTCGTGGTCGTGATAGGTGACGTGGTCGTCGACGAGCTCGTCCATCCGGTCGACCATGGCCCGCAGGCGCTCGATGGTCTCGGTGTCGGCGAGGCGGGCGGCGACGTTCGCCATGTCGGACTCCAGCACCCGCCGGGTGACGACCAGGTCGTCGAGGATGGCGAAGCTGTCGTCCACGGCGATGGTCGCGGCGAGGACGAGCTCGTCGAGCATGTCCCAGTGTGCCGGTGGGGTGACCATGGTGCCGGCGCCCTGGCGGACCTGCACCAGCCCCTTCTCCTGGAGGATCTTCACTGCTTCCCGGACGACGGTCCGGCTCACCCCGAAGGTCTCGCAGAGGATCGGCTCGGGAGGTAGGGACGTCCCGGACGGGTGTACGCCGCGGACGATGCGCTCCACCAGTTCGGCGGTGACCGCCCTGGCGAGGTTGGTCGGCCGACGCACCCACGCCGGGGTCGCCGGGCTGTTCAGGGCTGTCTCCCGTGGTGGCGTCATGTCCCCCTCCGAATGGCTCGCCGTGGCACGACGTCCGGATCAGTGTACGGCCGGGTGTTGACGTCACACGTCATACGAGTTACGTTCCCGTCAACATTGGCTCGCGGGGCACCCGCCGGCCACCCCCCATATAGAGGTGACAACATGAGACAGCGCGCAATGTGGTCGGCCGTCCTCGTTGTGGGCCTGGCCCTGGCCGGTTGTGGAAGTGCTAGCGATTCGGGCAAGTCAACCAGCTCGGACGGCAAGTTGGTGGTGTGGGACTGGAAGTCCGGCGAGCCGTTCGCCAAATCCTATCTGGACAAGGCCAAGGCCGACTTCAAAAAGAAGCACGCCGACGTCGAGGTCGAGTTCGTCGCACAGCCCTTCGATCAGTACTACACCCTGCTCGGTGCGGCGATTCAGTCCGGCAAGGGCCCGGACGTCATGCTGTTCAACGGTGGCGGCCAGATCCGCGACCGGGTGGACGCGCTGGTGCCCCTCGACGAGTACGTGGCCGAGGACAAGCAGCGGCTGGCCGGCTGGGAGGCGTTCACCAGGGACGGCAAGACCTACGCCGCCCCGGTGACGCTGCAGGGTTACCCGATCTACTACAACAAGGCGATCTACCAGAAGGCCAACCTCGACCCGGCGAGCCCTGCCACCACCTGGGACAAGTTCGTCGCCGACTGCGCGGCCATCGCCAAGGCCGGTTCCAAGTGCTTCGCCCTCGGCAACAAGGAGGGCGTCGGCATCCAGTTCTGGATCTCCAGCATGGGCTCGACGACCCTCACCGCCGCCGAGTACGACGCCTGGATCGCCGGCAAGCGCGACTGGAACTCGGCCAACGTCAAGCGGCTCTTCCAGCTCTGGAAGGAGACCGGCGACAAGAAGATGAACAGCGACGGGGCCAACTCGACCGCCATGTTCAACGACTCCTTCGCGCTCTTCCAGTCCGGTAAGGCCGCCCACGTCATGGGCCTGATGTCGGACGTGGGTCACTGGCAGGACTTCAACGAGTTCCTCACCCCGGAGAAGCTCGGCGTCATGAAGGCCCCGGTCGTCACCGCCGGCACCACCCCGAGCCTTCCCTACGACGGCGGCATCGGCTACGCGGTCGCCAAGTGGACGAAGGACCCGAAGATGGCCGCCGACCTGGCGCGCTCGCTGAGCTCGGCCGAGGCGTTGAAGGCCTTCTACGCTGACGCCGGCGCGATCGCCGCCGACACCACCATCGACGTGTCGGCGGGCGGCCCGGCGGTCTCCACGATCGTCGGTGAGCTCAAGAGCGGCAAGCCCGCTCTGCACGTGGCGCTCTCCTCGAAGACGATCGACCTGATGGGGCGCCTCTCCCAGCAGCTCCTCAGCGGTTCGATCACCGTCGACGAGGTGGTGAAGCAGTTGGCCGCTTCTGACCAGGCGGGCTGACCTCGTGCCAATGGGAAACACGCAACCATCGGTCCGTCCGGCTTCGGCCGGACGGGCCGGCGGGGCGGCAGTCACCCCCGCCGCCGCCCATCGCAGCGGCGCACGACCGCGTCGCGCCCGTGGCGGCCCGGGGGCCGAGCGTTACGCCCCCTACATCCTGGTCGCCCCGGCCGTCCTGATCATCGTGCTGCTGCGGCTCTACCCGCTGATCCTCGGCGTCAACTTCTCCTTCACCGGCGACGGCGCGCAGAACGGCACAGCGGTCGGATTCGGCAACTACCGCGAGCTGTTCGCGGACCCGCTGTTCCGGACCGCGCTGAGCAACGTCGGGCTTCTGGTGCTGCTGCTGCCGGTGGCGGTGGCGATCCCCGGTCTCCTCGCGACGTTCATCTACCTGCGGGTGCCGGGTCACCGCTTCTACCGCAGCGTCTACTTCTTCCCGGCGGTGCTCTCACCGGTCATCGTCGGTGCGATCTTCAACCTGCTGCTCGCCTTCGACGGCCCGCTCAACGCCGTGCTCGGGTCGGTCGGTGTCGGTCCGGTGGACTGGCTCGGAGACCCGGACATCGCGATGTTCATGGTGGTGGGCGTGCACATCTGGGCCACCTTCGGGATGGCGCTGGTGGTGTTCCTCGCCGGCTTCGCCACGCTGGACGCCGCGCTCCTGGACGCCGCCCGGGTGGACGGGGCGTCGCTGCGTCAGGTCGTCTGGCACGTGGTCGTTCCGAGCCTCGCCCGGACCATCCAGTTCGTCTTCGTGACCACGATGATCGGGATGCTGACCTCGATGTTCGGGTTGCTCTTCGTGATGACCAGCGGCGGCCCGGAGGGCTCGACGTACCTGCCGGAGTACTACATCTGGATCCAGCAGGGCCAGATGAACCGCCCGGCCCTCGCGTCGGCAGCGTCGACGATCCTCTTCGTGATCATGCTGGTGGTGGGGCTCATGCAGATCAAACTGCTGGAACGAGCGGGGAAGGAGGACTGATGTCTCGCATCCGACTGGGACGGTGGCTGATCGCCGTCCCGATGGCACTGCTCGCGCTGGCGACGATCTACCCCCTGCTCTTCACCGCCAACGTCGCGATGAAGACGCGGCGCGACTACATCCTCGACCGGTTCTCGCTGACCGACGCGCTGCGCTGGGAGAACATCAGCATGGCGTGGAGCAGCGTCGGCATGGGCCGCTACTTCGTCAACTCGCTGTTCGTGGTGACGGCGTCGGTGCTCCTGCTGCTGCTGTTCGGGTCGATGGCCGGCTTCGCCCTGAGCCAGCTGCGGTTCCGTGGCTCATCGGCGTTGTTCCTGGGTTGCCTCGCGGGGCTCTTCATCCCGTTCCAGGTGATCATGGTGCCGCTCGCCCGGATCATGGCCGACACCGCGCTCATCGACACCTACCCGGGCCTGATCCTGGTCTACGTGGCCCAGTTTCTGCCCTTCACGGTCTTCCTCATGACGAGCTACTACAAGGGCATCCCGCCGGAGATCGTGGACGCCGCGCGGATCGACGGCAGCACCGTGTACGGGGTGTACCGCCGGATCATGCTGCCCCTGGGCACCCCGGCGCTGTTGTCGGTCGGCATCCTCAACGCCCTGTTCTGCTGGAACGACGTCCTCATGGCGCTGGTGATGATGCCCTCGGCCGACCACCGGACGCTCATGATCGGGGTGACCTCGTTGCGCGGGCAGTACTCCGACAACATTCCCACCTTCGCCTCGGGTGTGCTGATCGCCGCGATACCCGTCCTGTTGGTCTACCTGTTCCTCCAGCGCCAAATTGCCGACGGCGTCGCCGCCGGTTCCACGAAGGGTTGACATGCGGATCACGGGATATCGGACGCTCACGACGGTCCAGGAGTGGGGGCGACCCGTCGGCGACGCCAACGGGGTGTTCGCCGACGGGGTGGTCCCCGTCTCGATCGTCATCGTCGACACCGACGAGGGAATCTCGGGAATCGGCCTCGGGCCGCACGTCGAGATAGAGCGGATCTTCGCAGCCGTCGAGGGCGAAGACCCCCGTGCCGTGACGTCCCTGTACGACCGCATGTTGCGGCACACCTTCAAGGCGGGCCACGCGGGGCCGGTGTTCGGCACCATCGGCGCGCTGGACACCGCGCTCTGGGACATCAAGGCGCAGGCCGCCGGCGAACCGCTGTGGCGGCTGCTGGGCGGAAGCGACCGGCGGGTCACCGCCTACGCGTCCGGTCTGGACATCGGGCTCACCGACGACGAACTCGTCGCGGAGTACGAGGTCTACGCGAGCCACGGCCTCCGGGCGGCCAAGCTCAAGGGCGGGCTCGACATCGAGCACGACAGGCGCCGCCTCGGGCTGGTCAAGGAGGTCCTGACCGAGGCCGGGAAGGGGCAGCGGCCGGGCCTCATGCTCGACGTCAACGAGGCGTGGACGCGCAAGCAGGCTGTCCGGCACGTCTGCGAACTGGAACGTACGCTGGATCTCATCTGGATCGAGGAGCCGGTCCGGCGTTGGGACGCCGAGGGTCTCGCCGCGGTGAGCCGGGGCGTGTCCGCGTCGGTAGCCACCGGCGAGAACCTCACCGGGCTCGAACAGTACCGTCCGCTGATCGCCGCCGGCGCTGTCGACATCGTCCAGATGGCGGCCGTCTGGGGGGTCACCCACTTCCTGCGGGCGTCCGCCCTGGCCCACGCCCACGACCTGCCGGTCAGCCCGATCGGCAACAGCCCGATCGGGCTGCTGCACGCCGCGACCTCGGTGCCGAACCACCTGACGAGCGAGTTGCAGGACCTGCACCCGCCGGTCGGCGTCTCCCTCGACCTGCACGTCGAGGATGGCGCCTTCATCCTCGGTGACACACCGGGGCTGGGGGTCCGAGTGGACGAGGACCGGATCCGGGCGGCCAACCGCCGCCCGCAGGCGCAGACGGCCGACAGCCCCAACGTCCGGCCGGAGCGGGCCGGTCGGCGGCTGCTGGCCGGTGTCGACGGGGTGATCCCCACACGTCAGGTGCCGGTCACGTCGCTGCACCCCCACAATGACGTGTCACCGACCGCACGGCACTGAGCTGACCGACAGAACAGGGAGACGTGGGTGCATCGCGACGGCGGTGCACCCACGACCATGCCCGGTCGGCACGACCGACGTACCGACCGTCGAGACGGAGGAACGATGAAGGCAGTCGTCTACCGGGGGGCGCGAAACCTCGGAATCGAGCACCGCGACCCGGAGCCACCGGGCCGGGGTCAGGTACGCATCGAGGTGGCGTACACCGGGATCTGCGGTACGGATCTGCACATCTACCACGGCGACATGGACGCCCGGGTTGGTGACTCCGCCGTCATCGGGCACGAGATGTCCGGCCGCATCGCGGCCCTCGGTGAGGGCGTGACCGGCTGGGAGGTCGGTCAGCCGGTCACCGTGATGCCGACCCGGCCGTGTGGACGCTGCGCCGCCTGCCAGCGGGGCAACTCCCACGTCTGCCACGCCATGAACTTCCTCGGCATCGACTCACCGGGTGCCATGCAGTCGTCCTGGACGGTGCCGGTGGAGCTGGTCCTGCCACTTCCGCAGGAGTTGCCCCTCGACCACGCGGCGCTCGTCGAGCCGGTGGCGGTCGCCGTGCACGACGTACGCCGGGGGAACGTGACCGCCGACGACCAGGTGGTCGTCGTCGGTGGCGGACCGGTCGGCGTCCTCATCGCCACCGTCGCGCGCAGCCGTGGCGCGCGGGTCCTCCTCGTCGAGCCGGACCCGTTCCGCCGCGAGGTGGCCGAAGGGATCGGGGTCGAGGCCGTCGACCCGCTGTCGACCGATGTCGTGGCGCTGGTCAACGACCGTACCGACGGCGCGGGCGCCGACATCGCCTTCGAGGTGTCCGGCTCCGCCGCCGGTGTCACCACGGCGGTCGACGTCCTCACCACCCGTGGGCGGCTGGTGATGGTGGCGATCCACCCCCAGCCCCGGGAGGTCAACCTGCACCGGTTCTTCTGGCGTGAGCTGGAGCTCCTCGGCGCCCGGCTGTATCAGCGCGACGACATGGTGGAGGCGATCCGGCTGGTCGCCTCGGGTGCGATCCCGGCCCAGCGGCTCATCTCCCGGATCGAGCCGGTCGAGTCGGCCAGCGCAGCCTTCGCGGCGCTGGAGGGTGGCGGCGTGATGAAGGTGCTGCTCGACGTGCGGGAGGGTAACCAGTGACGGCCCTGTTCGACCTGTCCGGACGGACCGCCGTGGTGACCGGGGCGCGGCGCGGTATCGGTCTCGCCATGGCCGAGGCGCTGGCAGTGGCCGGTGCCGACATCGTGGGCGTCTCCGCGCAGCTCGAAGCCGACGGCAGCGAGGTCGAGCGTCGGGTGCGCGCCGCCGGCCGCCGGTTCACCGCGTTGCGGGCCGACCTCGGCGACCGGGCGGCCGTGCACCGCCTGGCCCGCGACATCATCGCGCTCGGACCGGTCGACATCCTGGTGAACAACGGCGGCACGATCGCCCGGACCCCGGCCGCGGAGCACCCGGACGAGATGTGGGACCAGGTGATCGAGGTGAACCTCAGCAGCCAGTTCATCCTCAGCCGGGAGATCGGCCGGACGATGGTCGAGCGCGGCCGAGGGAAGATCGTCTTCACCGCGTCGCTGTTGAGTTTCCAGGGCGGCATCACCGTCCCCGGTTACGCCGCGTCGAAGTCCGGCGTGGCCGGCCTCACCAAGGCGCTGGCGAACGAGTGGGCGGCCCACGGGGTGAACGTCAACGCCATCGCGCCCGGCTACATCGCCACCGACAACACGCAGGCGCTGCGCGACGACCCCGATCGCAACCAGGCGATCCTCGGCCGCATCCCGGCCGGGCGGTGGGGCCGGGCCGACGATCTCGGCGGCGCCACGGTGTTTTTGGCGTCGTCCGCGTCGGACTACGTCAACGGCGTGGTGCTGCCCGTCGACGGCGGCTGGTTGGGCCGATGACGGGCGCACCGGAGCCCGGCCGCGCCGGGATCGTCGACGCACACCACCACCTCTGGGTCCGGGCCCGGCACCCGCAGTCGTGGATCGACCCGGTGACCATGGCGGCCATCGACGCCGACTTCGAACCCGCCGATCTCGCGCCGCTGGCACGGGGGGCCGGGGTCACCGCGACAGTGGTGGTGCAGTCCATTCCCTCGGTGGCGGAGACGGTGGACCTGCTGGGCATCGCGGCCGAGGACACAGTGATCCGTGGGGTCGTCGGCTGGGTGGACCTGACCGCCGACGATGTCGCGGAGCGCCTCGACCGGCTACGGTCCGCCCGGGGCGGGGAGCGTCTCGTCGGCATCCGCCACCTCGTGCAGTCCGAGACCGACCCGGCGTACCTGGACCGCCCGGACGTCCGCCGGGGGATCGCCGCGGTGGGGGCCGCCGGCCTCGTCTTCGATTTGTTGGTACGCCAGCACCAACTCCCCATGGCCGCGCGCCTCACGCGCGACCTGCCCGAGGTGAGCTTCGTCCTCGACCACCTGGCCAAGCCGGCGATCGGTCGTCCGGAGATGGCGCAGTGGAGCCGGGACCTGCGGTCGTTGGCGGCCTCGCCGAACACCACGGCGAAGCTCTCCGGGCTGGTGACGGAGGTGCCGGGTTCGGCCTGGACGCCGGGGGACCTGCGACCCGCCGTCGAGGACGCGCTGGACGCGTTCGGGCCGGACCGACTGATGTTCGGCTCGGACTGGCCGGTCTGCCTGCTCGCCAGCTCGTACCAGCGGTGGGTGGACACCGTGGCGGAGCTGCTGGACGGCCAGGACGCGGCCGACCAGGCGTCGGTCTGGGGCGCGACGGCACGCCGCGCCTACGGGCTGGAGACGTCATGATGACGCGTGCGCTGCCGCGCCGGCCGGGGACACGTCTCACCGAGCTGGGCTTCGGCGCGGCCCAGGGAGGCAACCTCTACCGGGCGACGACGGACGAGGAGTTCGCCTCGGCCGTCGACGCCGCGTGGGAGGCGGGCGTCCGGTACTTCGACACCGCGCCACACTACGGTCTCGGGCTGTCCGAACGCCGCCTCGGCGCCGCGCTGCGCCAACGGCGGCGCGACGAGTACGTGGTGTCGACGAAGGTCGGGCGGCTCCTGGTGCCATCGCCCGAGGACGCGCACCTGCGGGACTCCGACGGGTTCGACGTGCCAGCGACCCATCGGCGGGTGTGGGACTTCAGCCGCGACGGCGTTCTGCGCTCCATCGAGGCCAGCCTGGACCGGACCGGGCTGGACCGGATCGACATCGTCTACCTGCACGACCCGGACGACCACTGGGAGCAGGCCGCGCACGAGGCCGTACCCGCCCTGGTCGACCTCCGCGACCAGGGTGTCGTGGGTGCCATCGGCGCTGGCATGAACCAGTCGGCGATGCTGGCGCGGTTCGTGCGGGAGACCGACGTCGACGTGATGATGTGCGCCGGGCGGTACACCCTGCTCGAACAGGGCGCTGCCGGTGACCTGTTGCCGGCCGCCGAGGACCGGGGGGTGGGCGTGGTCATCGCGGGCGTCTACAACTCGGGTCTGCTGTCGCGGGACCGGCCGCCGGCCGACGCCGTCTACAACTACCAGCAGGCGCCGGCGGCGGTGATCGAGCGGGCGCGGCGGATCGCCACGGTCTGCGAGACGCACGGGGTGACCCTGCCGCAGGCGGCACTGGCCTTCGTCCGCCGGCATCCGGCGGTGGTGTCGACGGTGGTCGGCGTCCGCAACGAGGCGCAGGTGGCGGAGACGGTGCGACGGTCCGGGGTCGTCGTGCCGGAGGAGTTGTGGGAGGACCTGGCGGCGGCCGGGCTGCTCGCCGAGCCGCCCGGTCGGCGCTCCCCGGCCCCGCCCGACTGACGGCTGCGTTCGCCTCTGCCGCCCACCAGTGGGTGCGACGGTGACGACGACGTCCCGGCCGGGACCGGTTCCGTTCCTCGGAGACCGGTCCCGACCGGGACGTCAGCTGTTACCGCGAGAGCGGCGGGATCACACTGCGGTGAACCGCCACTGCTGGTTGGCGGCGCTGTGGCAGGTCCACTGCAACAGCCGGGCGCCGTCGGCGGTGGATGCGCCGTTGACGTCCACGCAGAGCCCGCTCAGGACGTTGCGCACCGTGTACACGCCGGAGGTTCCGGTCGCGGTAGCGGTGAACTTCTGCTGGTTGCCGTTGTTGCAGGTGGCCTGCTGGAGGAAGGCACCCGCCGTGGTGGAGCTGCCGATCACCTCGACGCACTTGCCGCTGTGCACCGCCTTGAGGTAGAGCGCACCGTTACCGGCGTCGACTGCCTGCCACCTCTGGTTGTTGCCACCGGTGGCCGCCCACTGGTTGATCTGGGCGCCGTCGGCGGTGGAGACCCCGCTGACGTCCATCAGCTTGCCGCTGTGCTGCGCGGTGACCGTGTAGGTCTTGCCAGCCAGGCCGGTGCCGGTGCCGGTGCCGGGGGTTCCGACGCCGTTGCCGCCGAAGGTGTGCGAGTCCAGGTCGAACCAGTTGTTGCCGCTGCCCTTGAACACCATGTAGAGCGTCTGCGTCCCACTGCTGGCGGCGACGCTCACCGGTGCCGTGGACTGGTAGTTGTCCCAGCCACCGGTGGCGGGAACCGACGTGGTGGCCAGCAGCGTTCCGGTGGGTGAGCCGGAGCGCAGCTCGATGGTGCCACCGCCCGACGGCGACGACAGCCGGTAGCTGACCGTCGAGATGCCGGACAGGCTCATCGGGCTGAACGCGATCCAGTCGTTGTTGGAGATGTCACCGACGCGCTTGGTGCTCTCCGCGGCGGCCTGGTCGACGACCCGGATGCCGGACTGGCTGCTGAAGTACTCGGACTGCTTGTGTTTCGGTTGCAGAATCGCCTGGGCGGTGCCGGTGAGCGGGGCCGCCCCGCCCGCGCCGCCGCTGTCGGTGTACCGCGCGTTCAGCACATAGAACAGGTTGGCGCCGTCGGGGTGCCCGCCGAGCAGGTCGGTGGAGATGGTCCCCGAGCAGCCCGGGTACTCGGTGGTCTCGTGCGCGTGGTCGTCGTGACCCAGTGCCGGGTTGAGGAACACCTTCGAGCAGTCGACAGTGCCGCCGTCCGGGTCGGTCACTGTGATCTGGTACGGCACCTTGTCACCGAAGGTCAGCATGCCCCCGTTCGGTGGAGTGGTGATGGTGAGCACCGGGGCGCTGTTGCCGACGGTGATCTGGACGTTGGCGAAGCCTGTCTTGCCGGTGTTGTCGGTGACCTTCAACTGCGCGGTGTAGTTGCCGTTGGCGGTGTAGACCTTCGACGGGTTGGCAGCGGTGGAGGTGGTGCCGTCGCCGAACGTCCACTGGTAGCTCAGCGTGTTGCCCGGGTCCGGGTCGGCCGTGCCGGCGCTGCTGAACTGGACGGTGAGTGGTGCGCTACCGCTGGTGGGTGTGCCGGTGGCCTTGGCGATCGGTGACCGACCGCCCTGGATGTAGTCGATCCGGTAGAGCCCGGAGTCGCTGTTGCCACCACCGAAGTTGGTGCCCCACTCCAGCAGGTACAGCGAACCGTCCTTGCCGAATTCCATGTCCATCGGCTTGTTGAACCGGGTGTTGGGCAGGAACGGGTTGGTGCGGGTCACCGCCGAGGAGGAGTCGAAGTGCACCTCCTTGACGTAGTTGCGCGCCCACTCGTAGAAGAAGTGCACGCCGTCGTAGTAGGGCGGGAACTTCGTCTGGGACGGGTTCGACGCGTCGTACCGGTAGATCGGCCCGCCCATCGGCGCCGAGCCGCCGGAGCCCAGCTCCGGGAAGGTCGGTGAGGCGCCGTAGCCGTACCAGATGTTGGGTGCCACGACCGGCTTGAGGCTGGTCAGGCCGGTGTTGTTGGGCGAGTTGTTGACCGGCGCGTTGCAGTTGAACTTCGCGCCGACCACGCCGGTGTCCGGGTTGAACGGCGCGTACGGCTGGTTGTCACCGTGGCAGAACGGCCAGCCGTAGTTGCCGGCCTGCTTGATCACGTTGAGCTCGACCAGGCCCTCGGGCCCTCGGTTGGTGGTGGGCGGGTTGCGGTCCGGTCCGTAGTCGGCGAGGTAGACCCAGCCGTTGGCCGGGTCGATCGAGAAGCGGAACGGGTTGCGGAAGCCCATCGCGTAGATTTCCGGCTTGGTCTGCGCGGTGCCCTGCGGGTAGAGGTTGCCCGACGGGATGGTGTAGCCACCGCTGGTCGAGGGCCGGATGCGCAGCAGCTTGCCCCGCAGGTCGTTGGTGTTACCGGCGCTGCGCGCGGCGTCCAGGTTGGACTTGCCCGAGCGCCAGTCCAGCGGGGCGTAGCCCTGCCAGTTGGGGTCGAGGTTCGGGGGCGTGTCGTCGCCGGTGCCGATGTAGAGGTTGCCGTCCGGGCCGAACTTGATGTACCCGCCGGTGTGGCCGGGCTCGGGGAAGGTCCGGTCCCGGTACGCCGGGATGTCGATGATCGTCACACCGCTGGACGTGTTCAACGTGTCACCGCTGACCGTGTAACGGGAGACCCGGTTGACGTCGGTGCTGCTGCTCGCCGGCGAGTGGTACAGGTAGATGTACCCGTTGCTGGCGAAGTTGGGGTCCAGCGCCATGCCGGTGAGGCCGTCCTCGCCGCCGGTGTAGACGCTGAGCGTGCCGGCGGTCACCGTGCTGTTGGTGGAGGGCTTGAAGATCTTCACCTGGCCGCCGCGCTGGACGTAGAAGACCCGGCCGTCCGGTGCCACACCCATCGCCATCGGGTCGACTGTGTTGTCGTCGAGGGTGCGCTTCTCGAAGTTGCCCCAGACGGTGCCGCCGCAGTCACCGGCGAGGTTGCCGGCCGCCCACTTGACACCACCGAGGACGTGGTTCTGGAAATTCGTCTCGCTGTAGGAGCCGATCGCGTGGCCCATCGCGGTGGCCCACACCCGCCCGCCGGCGGCGTTACGACACCAGGAGATCGGGTGGTCCGGCCCCATCGCCCGTGATCCCGGGTTGTAGGTGCGCTCGTCGGCGGTCACCAGCACGTGCACGTTGCCGCGCGGGTTGGCGTCGAAGTTGTACCACTCCTCGCTGCGGGTCCACCGATCCGGCAGGCTGGACGTCGACGGGTGCTTCTTGTCGGCGACGATGGCGGTGCCCTGTAGTACGCCGGGGGAGTGCTCGGGCATGTGGGCGCCACCGTTGATGGTCTGGTCCCACCACGGGTATTCGCCCTCGATGCCCATGTCGGTGGCGTTGTGGATGGCGACGATGCCCTTGCCGCTGGCGAGGTAGCCCTCCACCGCCTGGCGCTGGGCCGCCGAGGTCCAGACCATGCCGGAGGTCTGGAACATGATGATGACGTCGAAGGTCGCCAGGTTGCTGGCGGTGAAGACGCTGGAGTCCTCGGTCGCCACCACCTCGAAGTTGTTCGCGGCGGCCTGCTGTTGGATCATGCTGATCCCGGCCGGGATCGAGTCGTGGCGGTAGCCGGTGGTCTTGGTGAACAGCAGGGCCCGGAAGGCCGGGGCCGCCGACGCGGGTGGGGCGAGTCCGAGCGCCAGTAACAAACCGGCGATCACTGATATGAGCAGTGTGTTGCGACGCATGGCGTCTCCTAGGTTGGACGGGCAACTCCGGTAGCGACCACGGGCCCCGCAGCACGTCAGGTTGTGCCTGGACGCGTGCGACGGCACGAGGGTGGTGGTCGGTCCTCGTGCCGCTCGCCGAAGACGGCAGTCAGACCCGTGGGACGTCACCCAGCGTGATGGTGGCTGAGGGCTTCGTCCGGTGATCCACGGGGTCAGGATGAGCTACAAATAGATGACTGTCAATCAAAGAAGCAAACGTCCGACGTCGCGCCCGGATGACGACGGCCGTGATCGACTCCCTCGCTGCGGCGTCGCTGCCGCTCAAGCTGCGGCCCTGGCAATCAGCCCCGGTCGAGGATTGCGGACCTCAATCCAAACATCTATCTTCATACGTGTGATGTTTCCTCGATGTCAAGGGAATGTTCGCACCATAAGAACGTAAGCATCCGTCGATGGCTACGAAAGTTCGATGCCCAGGGCCTCGAAGTCGCCGTAGAGTTTCATCGAACCTTGTTGATGACTACTGTCTGTGAGGGCTTTCGGGATGTCAGATCCGCCGCCGACGCCACTTCTCACCCTTCGGGGCATCGGCAAGTCCTTCCTCGGCGTACGTGTTCTCGACGGCATCGACCTCGACGTCGCCCCGGGCGAGGTCCACGCCGTCGTCGGTGAGAACGGCGCCGGGAAGTCGACTCTCATGAAAATCGTCTCCGGTGGCTACAGCCCGGACGAGGGCACCGTCGAGTTCGCCGGTGCCACGCGTAGCTTCCGCGGCCCGCGCGACGCGCAGCGGGCCGGCGTCGGCATCATCCACCAGGAGTTCAACCTCCTACCGGAGCGCACCGTCGCGGAGAACGTCTACCTGGGGCACGAGCCGGTCCGCCGCGGCTTGGTCGACCGCCGGGGCATGCTGGAGCGCACCCGGCAGCTGCTCGCCTCGATCGGCGAGACCACGTTGCCGGCCGACGCCCGGGTGGGGCAGCTCGGTGTCGCCCAGCAGCAGGTCGTCGAGATCGCCAAGGCGCTGGCCCTGGACGCGCAGCTGCTGATCATGGACGAGCCCACCGCGGCGCTGGCCGACCACGAGGTCGAGCTGCTCTACGGGCTGGTGCGCCGACTCCAGGAGCGGGGCATCGGGCTGTTGTACGTCTCGCACCGGCTCGCCGAGGTCTTCGACCTGTCCGGTCGGATCACCGTTCTCAAGGACGGCCGTCGAGTCACGACGGTGGCCACCGCCGACACCACCGGCGACGAGCTGGTGCGGCACATGGTCGGCCGGGAACTGTCCAGCTACTACCCCGACCGGGCGGCCCCCGAGGACCGGGGCCCGGTGCGGCTCAACCTTCGCGACGCGGGAAACCGGAAGCTGCGGGACGTCAACCTCCAGTTGCGCGCCGGCGAGGTGCTCGGCATCGGCGGTCTGCAGGGCTCCGGGCGTTCGGCGCTGGCCCGTGCCATCTTCGGGGTGTCGCCGTTCACGACCGGCGACGTCACGCTCGACGACCGGCCGGTCCGACTGCGCTCACCCCGCACCGCGATGCGGGCCGGCATCGCCTACGTCACCGAGGACCGCAAGGGCGAGGGGATCGTCCCCCGGCAGTCGGTGCTCGACAACGCGCTGCTCGCCAGCCGGGCCGTCTTCGCCGCCCGCTCCGGCCGGGCCGCGAGGACCGCCCGGGTACGCGAGTTGCTGGCCGCCGTGGAGATCCGCGGCGCCGGTGACGACCAGGAGATCCGCTTCCTGTCCGGCGGCAACCAGCAGAAGGTCGTGCTGGCCCGATGGCTCGCGCTCAACCCGCGGATCCTGCTCTTCGACGAGCCGACCCGGGGCATCGACGTGGGCGCGAAGTCAGCCATCCACGACCTCGTCCGCCGCCTCGCCCGTGACGGCGCGGCCGTGCTGATGATCTCGTCCGATCTACCGGAGCTGCTGGGGATGAGCGACCGGATCGTCGTCATGCGGGACGGCCACGTCGCGGGCGAGCTGCCCGCCGGCGCGACCGAGGAGGAGGTCGTCGCGTTGGCGGTCGGCGCCGTGCGGGAGCCGGCCCAGTGAGCGCGAGGAGTGAGCCGGGTTTGCGAGCCCCGCAGTCGCGAACCGAGGTGGCCCAGTGAGCGCTCTGTCGTTGCTGCCGGCCCGGCGTTCAGTGCCGGGCGTGTTCGTGGCCCTGACCCTGACCCTGACGATCGGCTGGCTGGTCGTCCTGCTCGACGGCGGTCAGCTCTTCAACCAGTCCACCACCGTGAGTCTGCTGCATGTCGCCGCCGGCCTGGGGCTGGTAGCGGTGGGTCAGACCCTGGTCATCCTGGGCGGTTCGCTCGACCTCTCGGTGGCGTACGTGATCAGCCTCAGCACCCTCGTCGCGGCCGAGACGATGAACGGCAGCGACGGTGCGGTGCTGCCGGCGATCGGCCTGGTGCTCGTCGTCAGCGCCGGCGTCGGGCTGCTCAACGGGATCCTCGTCACCAGGTTCCGGGTCAACGCGTTCATCGCGACGCTCGGGGTCGGGTTGCTGCTCAAGGGCTACCTGGACAACGGCTACGACGGTCCGGCCGGTACGACAGCACCCGCACTCGTGCAGGCGCTCGGCTACCAGCGTGTCGGGCCGGTCCCGGTGTCGTTCCTGCTGTTGGTAGCCGTCACCGCGGCGGCCTGGTTCGCGCTGTCGCGGACCCGCTTCGGCCATCACCTGGTCGCTGTCGGCGGGGATCCGGAGGTGGCGCGGCTCTCCGGTGTCCGCAACGACCGGGTCCTCGTCACCGCCCACGTCCTGTGTTCGATGTGCGCGGGGCTCGCCGGCATCTATCTCGCCAGTCGGCTCGGCTCGGGTGCCCCCCGGGTCGGCACCGAGGGTCTCTACGACCTGGAGTCGATCGCCGCGGTGGTGATCGGCGGGACCGCTCTCGCCGGTGGGCGCGGCGGCGTCGTCGGCACTGTCGGCGGCGTGCTGCTGCTGGCCAGCATCGACGCCATCTTCAACCAGCTTGAGGTCGACGCCTTCTTCAAGCAGGTGATCCGGGGCGTCATCATCATCGCCGCGGTCGCCGTCTACGCCCGCAGGGCCATGCGAAAGGCGGCCTAGTCATGCAGACCGTCCAACCCCGTTCCCTGCCGCTGCGGTTGCCGCGGGTGCGTCCCGGTGGTGTCCTGCCGATCCTCGCGATTCTCGCGGTGTTGGTGGTGCTGGTCGGCATCCGGCAGCCCGACTTCCTGGCCCCGCCGTCGCTGATGTCGTTCCTGGGGCGGTCGGCGCCGATCATCCTGCTCGCCGCCGGTCAGTACTTCGTGATCGTCTCCGGTGAGTTCGATCTCTCGGTCGGGTCCCTGGTCACCGCGCAGGTGGTGGTAGCAGCCCGACTGATCGACAGCGATCCGGCGCGTACCTGGCCGGTGGTGCTGCTCCTGCTCGCCTTCGGAGCGCTTGTCGGGTTGGTCAACGGCCTGGTCACGACCCGGCTGCGGGTGCCGTCGTTCATCACCACGCTCGGCATGTTCCTGATCCTCGTGGGCGCTGTGTACCTGTGGTCCGACGGCGCTCCGAAGGGTGGGCTCTCCGAGGAGTTCCGGCGGTTCGGCCGGCGGGCCTTCGAGGACGTTCCGCTGCTGGGCCGGGTGCCGTACGCGCTGGTGGTCCTTGTGGTCCTGGCGGTGGCGGCAGTGCTGCTGATGCGGTCGGACTTCGGTCGGACGCTGGTCGCCGTCGGCGACAACCCGCGCACCGCCGAGCTGAGCGGGGTACGGGTGTGGCGTACCCGGACCTTCGCTTTCATCCTCAGCGGTCTGGCCGCGGCGGTGGCGGCGATCCTCCTGGGTGGCTACAGCGGCGTGTCGTTCCAGGCCGGCAACGGCCTGGAGTTCGGTGCGATCACCGCGGTCGTCCTCGGTGGGGTGGCGCTCGGCGGAGGTCGCGGCGCTGTCGTCGGGGCGATGCTCGGCGCGCTGACCCTCGAACTGCTGTTCGCTCTCATGAATTTCTACGGCGTCTCCGGCGCCCTCAGGTCGACCGTCCAGGGCGCGATCATCCTGCTCGCCGTGGCGGTCTCGGCAACGCGTTCTTCGTCCAGATAAGGGGAAACCATAGTGCGACGTTCCATGGCGGCCATTGCCGCTGTCACCCTGCTGTCCCTTGCCGCCTGTGCCACCGACGAGCCGGCCGCGAGCCCGTCGGGGAGTGCGTCCGCCGCCACTGGTTCCGGCACCGGGGACCAGTCGAAGTTCTTCGTGCAGGCCGACTACGACGCCGAGTTGGCGCTGCTCGACGCGGCACCGACGGGCCCGGCCGACAAGCCGTGGGAGCAGGTGCTCAACCCGACGATGGTCGACACGGCCAAGTTCAAGAAGAACGGCCCGCACAAGATCTGCTTCTCGAACGCTGCCCTGAACAACCCGTGGCGTCAGGTCGGGTTCAAGACGATGCAGGCCGAGGTCGAGGCGCAGAAGAGCCGCATCAAGGAGTTCGTGCACGTCGACGCCGAGGGCAAGGACCAGAAGCAGATCGCGGACATCAACGACCTGCTCGGCAAGGGTTGCGACGCGCTCATCGTCTCGCCGAACACCACCGCCACGCTCACCCCGGCCGTCGAGGCGGCCTGCAAGGCGGGGTTGCCGGTCGTCGTCTTCGACCGTGGGGTCAACACGAAGTGCCCGGTGACGTTCATCAACCCCATCGGCGGTTACGGGTTCGGCCATGTCGGCGCCGAGTTCGTCAGCCAGAAGATGAAGCCCGGCGGCAAGGTCCTCGCCCTGCGGATCCTGCCCGGCGTCGACGTCCTGGAGACCCGCTGGTCGGCGGCGAAGGTGGCGTTCGACAAGGCGAAGGTCGACGTCGTGGGCGTCGAGTTCACCGACGGTGACCCGGCCAAGACCAAGAAGATCGTCGACGACTACATCCAGCGGTACGGCACGATCGACGGGGTCTGGATGGACGCCGGAGCGACGGCCGTCGCGGCGGTCGAGGCGTTCCAGGACGCGGGCAAGCCCGTTCCGCCGATGAACGGCGAGGACCAGCTCGACTTCCTGAAGATCTGGAAGGACAAGAACCTCACCGCGATCGCACCGACCTACCCGACCTACCAGTGGCGGACGCCGATTCTGGCGGTGCTGCAGATCCTCGACGGCAAGCAGGTGTCCAGCCCGTGGAAGCTGCCACAGCCGACCGTCACGCAGGACAACCTCGACAAGTATCTCGACCCGAGCATGCCGCCCCTGCACTACGCGATGTGCGGCTGCACCGACCTGCCCGGCTACCCGCAGCGCTGGAAGTAGGGTCCGATGTACGCCATCGGCGTCAACCCCTGGGTCTGGGCCTCGCCGGTCGACGACAAGGCCCTGGCCGAGCTGATTCCGCGGATCGCCGAGTTCGGCTTCGACGCCGTCGAGTTGCCGATCGAGCAGCCCGGTGACTGGGACCCGATCCGTACCCGGGACCTGTTGGCGGCGCACGGCCTCGTGGCCGCCGGTGTCTGCGCGGTCACCCCGCCGGGGCGGGAACTGGTCGACGCCGCGCCAGCGGTGGTCGAGTCGACGGTGGCGTACCTCATGGGCTGCGTGGCGAGCGCGGCGGCCGTCGGCGCTGGATGCGTCGGCGGCCCCGCGTACGCCTCGGTCGGCCGCATCTGGCGGATGTCGCCAGCGGCCCGCGCGGCCTGCTACGCGGATTTCCGGCGCAACCTGGCGCCGGTGGCCGAGCGGGCCGGCGAGTTGGGCGTGAGTATCGGCGTCGAGGCGTTGAACCGCTACGAGACGAGCGTCGTCAACACCGTCGAACAGACCGTCGAGTTGATCGACGGGTTACCGTCCAACGTCGGCATCATGATCGACACGTACCACATGAACATCGAGGAGGCCGACCCCTACGCGGCCCTCGCCGTCGCCGGCCGGCACATCAAGCACGTCCAGGTCAGCGGCACCAACCGGGGCGCGCCCGGTGCTGACCACTTCGACTGGCCCCGCTTCTTCACCGTCCTGCGGGACACCGGCTACCAGGGCGCTGTCTGCATCGAGTCGTTCACGGCGGAGAACGAGACCATCGCCACCGCCGCGGCGATCTGGCGGCCGTTGGCCCCCTCGCAGGACCGTCTCGCCACGGACGGCCTGCGCTATCTCCGGGAGATCCTCGGGTAGCCGCCGCCCCCTCCTACCAGCCACGCCTCCCGCCCGTCGAGGCGTTCCGTCCCCATGCCCTCCGCACGTCAGGAGCACCGTCCCATGTCCTCTTCTCCTCCGCTGCGCCGGCTGCTGGCCGGCGCCGCCGCGACGGCGGTGACCGCAGTGGTCGCCGTGACCGTCGCGGCGTCCCCGGCCGTCGCGGCCACCACCACCCTGTACGCGTCGCCCTCCGGTGCCGGCACCACCTGCTCCGCCAGCCAGCCGTGTTCGCTGACCGGCGCCCAGACCGCGGTCCGGGCGATCAACAGTGCGATGTCCGGTGACATCGTGGTGGAGTTGGCCAACGGCACGTACCGGCTCTCGTCGCCGCTGCGGTTCACCGCCGCCGACTCGGGCAACAACGGCTACCAGGTGATCTGGCGGGCGGCCGCCGGCGCGCGTCCGACGATCACCGGCGCGCGGGCGGTCACCGGTTGGTCGCTCGTCGACTCCGGCAAGAACATCTGGCGGGCCAGCGTTCCCGCCGGTCTCGATTCCCGCCAGCTCTACGTCAACGGGGCTGTCGCCACGCGGGCGCGTACCGCGGTGAACCGCTCCGACTTCACCTTCACCACGTCCGGAATGCGGTTCACCAACAGCGCCCTCAGCTACCTCAACAACCTGGGCAACCAGAACCGCGTCGAGGTGGAGAGCGTCGGTTCGTTCACCGACCGTTACTCGCCCGTGCAGAGCATCAGCGGGAACTTCCTGACGATGCAGCAGCCCGCGTGGAACAACAACACCTTCGGGTTCGACACCCTCTCCAGCCCGCACCGCGCCGGGCCGTTCTACCTGACCAACGCGTACGAGTTCCTGGACTCAGCGGGGGAGTGGTATCTCAACCCGAGCAACGGCCAGCTCAACTACATCCCGCTCGCCGGGCAGAACATGAGTTCGGTCAGCGTCGAGCTGCCGCAGTTGCAGTCACTGGTCAACGTCGGGGGCAGCTACGACGCGCCGGCGCACCACATCTCGTTCAGCGGCATCACCTTCACCGGCACCAGCTGGCTCGGCCCCAGCAGCAGCAACGGCTTCGCCGACCAGCAGACCGGCGCCCACATCACCGGCACCTGGTCCCGCCCGTCCGACGCGCTGACCTCCTGCCAGGCCGGCTGCCCCCAGTTCGAGGCCACCCGACCGAACTGGAACCAGATGCCCGCCGCCGTGCAGGTCTCCGCCGCCAACACCATCACCTTCAGCGACTCCCAGTTCGTCAACCTCGGGCAGACGGCGATCGGCATCGGCAACGACGCCAACGCCCACGCCAGCGGGGTCGGCCTGGGGGCCAGCAACATCACCGTCACCCGCTCCGAGATCGCCCGCAACTCCGCCGGTGGCATCGTGGTCGGCGGTGTGCGGGCCGACGCCCACCACCCGAGCGACCAGCGGATGGTCAACCGCAACATCACCATCAGCAACAACCGGGTGCACGACCTCGGCCTGGAGTACCGCGGTGTGGTGTCGATCCTGACCACCTACGTGAACACGGCACTGGTCTCGCACAACGAGGTCTACAACATGCCGTACACCGGTCTGTCGGTCGGCTACGGCTGGGGAGCCAACGACGCCGGCGGCAGCCAGCACTACGCGAACCGCGGGCTGTACAACTACCAGCCCCGCTACACGACGGCGACCACCGCGGCCAACAACCAGGTGATCGGCAACTACGTGCACGACGTGATGCAGCAGATGACCGACGGCGGGTGCATCTACACGCTGTCGGCGAACCCGGGCGGGACCATCAACGAGAACTACTGCCTGCGGACCAACGGCTGGTTCGGGCTCTACTTCGACGAGGGTTCCCGCTACTACACCGCCCGCAACAACGTGTTCTCCTCCACCGGTACCTGGGCCACCGCCAACTACTGGTACGCGGAGAACATGGGCAACTTCACCGTCACCAACAACTGGTCGACGAACAACAGCACGAACGTGACCAACGGCGACCGCGGTAACGTCGTCAACGGCAACGTCACTGTCACCGGAGGCAGTTGGCCGTCGGGTGCGCAGACGGTGATCAACGCGGCCGGCGTGCAGAGCGGCGGCAGCACCAACCCGCAGAACGTGCAGATCGTGGGCGTCCAGTCGGGCCGGTGCGCGGAGATCGGCGGGTCGAGCACCACGAACGGCACGCAGGCCCAGCTCTGGGACTGCATCAGCGGGGCCACCAACCAGCGGTGGACCCACACGGCCAGCCGGCAGCTCATGGTGTACGGCACCAAGTGCCTGGACGCCTCCGGCCAGGGCACCAGCAACGGCACCACAGTGGTGATCTGGGACTGCAACGGCCAGGCCAACCAGCAGTGGAACGTCAACGCCAACGGCACGATCACCGGCGTGCAGTCGGGTCTCTGCCTGGACGCCAACGGCGCCGGGACGGCGAACGGCACGAAGTTGATTCTCTGGTCCTGCAACGGCGGCACGAACCAGCAGTGGCAGCTGCGCAGCTGACCTGCCAGCTGGGCACCGACGGGTCCGGGCCGGGGCGACACGCCTCGGCCCGGACCTGTCCGGTCTACTGCCCGACCGTCGCCCTCGCCGTGTCCACTGTCAGCCCGGTCGCGGCCCGGTAGCGGACCGGGATCGGGTCGGTGATCTCCCCGACGAACGTGTCGTCGACGTGGTCGAGGAAGCCGATGAGGGACCAGTCGTCGGCGGGTCCGTGGACCAGCCGGGGCGCGTACAGGTGCGGGTGGGTGAACGGCTGGGCGGACGCGATGTCCCACGGCCCGAGGGTGCTCTCGCCGGTCGCCACCCAGATCCGGTGGTCGTCGCGCCGGGCGCTGCCGGTGGCGTCGGTGGAGAACAGCAGCAGCGGTTGCCCGTCGAGGACCGCGACCTGGGGCACCTCGAGGTGACCGAAACCGGCGGGGGTCGACAGGGGTGGTCGCACCGTCCAGGTCAGCAGGTCGGTGGAGGTGGCGTGGCCGACGACGCCACGGGTGTTCGCCGGCCCGGTGTTGGCGCGGGCGGTGATGAGCATGTGCCAGCCCTGGCCGTGCGGGTCGGGGAACACCCACGGGTCACGCCAGGCCTGCTCGTACCACAGGTCCGTGTCCAGCAGCTCGTACCAGGTGGGGTCGGCCTGGACGATCGGTTCGTTGCCGTGCCGGTGCCAGGTCATCAGGTCGTCGGAGACGGCCAGCCCGATGCGTTGGACGAGCCCGTCCTCGGCGCGACCGACACCGGTGTAGAACAGGTACCACAGTCCGTCCGGCCCGCGCACTGTGCAGCCCGTCCAGGTCGCCAGGTCGTCCCAGCCGGGCGGGTCGGCGGGGACCAGGGCGTCGGCGACCAGCCGCCACGAGCGCAGGTCCGTCGAGACGGCGTGGCCGATCGTGGCCCGGCGGTGGCGGCGGTGCGGGTCGTGCAGGGCACGGGACGCGCGCAGGAAGAACACGTGCCAGAGGCCGTTGTCGTCCCGCGCGTACCAGCTGTCCCACACCCAGTGGTCGGGTAGACGAAGCATGGTCGGAAACCTAGCACTAAACCGTTTTAGCGTCGGCCCAGGCTGCCGCGGCGGTGCGGCCGTGGGCCCGTTGGTCAGCCGGCCGGGGGCGCGAGGGACCGGCGTCGGCGCAGCGGCATCGCCACCAGCGCGGGCTCGGCGACGCCGCCGTCCAGGAGCAGTTCGACAGCACGCCGCCCCATCTGCTCGTGCGGCAGGGCCGTGGTGGCCAGACTGGGCCGCAACCAGGCGGCGATCGGGTCGTCGTCGAACGAGATGACCGAGATGTCCTCCGGGACGGTCAGCCCCGCCTCGCCGAGCGCCTGGTAGGCGCCGAAGGCCAACCGGTCGTTCATGCAGATGACCGCGCTGGGGCGCTTCGGCCTGCTCAACAGGCCGCGCATGGCGGCGTACCCGTGCTCGGGCAACCACTCGGTGCAGAAGCACTCGGCCAGCAGGCTGACGTCCGCCTCGTCCAGGGTCTGCCGGATGCCGTGCAGCCGGGCGCTGGCGGCGAGCGAGACCTCCGGGTCGTCCTCCTTGAGCCGGTTGCGGCCGATGAGCGCGATCGCGTCGCGGTGGCCGAGCTCCAGCAGGGCGGCGGCGACGGAGCGGCCGGCCCCCTCGTCGTCGGGGACCACGCTGGGCAGACCGTCGGGGCTGGTGGCGTTGAGCAGCACCACCGGTCCGCCGAGGATGGCCGCGGGCACCGAAAGCCGTCGGGTCGCCATCGCCGCGTAGATCACCCCGTCGACCTGTCGGTCCAGGACGGCCTCGATGGCGTACTGCTCGAAGGTGGCGTCGCCCTGCGTCTCGGTGATGAGCAGGACGTGGTCGCGTTCGCGGGCCGCGTCGAGAGCGCCACGGATGAGGTCACCGGCGAACCGGGTGGTGGCCACGATGTCGGAGACGAACGCGATGGTGGCCGTCTTGCGGGTGCGCAGGCTGCGCGCGGCGAGGTTGGGCCGGTAGCCCAGCTCCTCGGCGGCGGCGAACACCCGCTGGTGCGCCTCGGCCGAGAGTCGGGTGCCCTCCCTGCCGTTGAGCACCATCGACGCGGCGGTCTTGGACAGCCCGGCTCTGCGCGCGACGTCGGCGAGTGTTGCTCTGTTGCGGCCCATCAGTCCTCCGAATCAGGCGCGGTGCCGCAGGCACCGCTCCCGCCCATCATGATGCGTCGCCGCCCAGGATCCAGCGCCGGTCGTGTCGGTGCGGTGTGAACCCGACGTTTCCGCACCGTTGCCAAGTTGTCCTTGACAGCTTCCCGTGCCACGCGCATGCTCTGCTAAATCAGTTTAGCGACCACTTCTGGTGCATCCAGAGGCGCCTTCGGTGGCCGTGCCGGCTTCTTTTCCGCTGACGGTACGGGTGCTGCGCCCGGGCGGCAGGTCACGGCGTACGTGTCGTGGCCCCACCCGGTCGCGCTGGTCCCGGTGGAGCCGTCGCGCGGCCATGGGTCGCGGGACGCGTGGAGATGTCAAGGAGTCATGAAATGGCAGAATTGCTGACAAAGTTTCCGCGACGGAGAACGGTGCTCCTCGCGTCGCTGCTGGCGGTCGGGATGACCGCGACGGCCTGCAGCGCCCCGGGCGAGGACCGGTCGTCGACCCAGAAGTCCGATGCCGCCGTCACGACGGAGCTGGGGACCGACCCGATCACCTTGGAGATGTACGCCGAGACCGGCTTCCCGCTGGCCAAGGCGTTGGCCGAGGAGTTCTCCAAGCAGCACTCGAACGTCAAGTTCAACATCCGTGAGGACCAGTTCACGGTGATCGTGGAGAACGCGCCCCGGGTGATGGCCTCGGACAACTCGCCCGACATCATCCGGCTCCCCACCATGGTCGACCTGGTCAAGGACGACCTGCTCAAGAACCTCGACCCGTACTTCACCGCGTACGGCTGGGACAAGTTCCCCGCCTCGCAGCTCGTGCAGCTGCGCGTCGGTGAGAACACCCGGGGCACCGGCTCGCTGTTCGGGATGGGGCTCGGCTACAGCGTCACCGGCGTGTTCTACAACAAGAAGCTGGCCAGCCAGATCGGCATGACCCAGCCGCCGGCCACCGTGGCCGAGTTCGAGCAGTTGCTGGCCAAGGCGAAGGCCGGCGGGGTCCAGCCGATCATGCAGTTCAACAAGAACACCGCCGGCATCAACTTCCCGCACCAGGCGCTGCAGAACCAGTTCGGTGACCCGGCCCAGGTCGCCGACTGGATCTTCCAGAAGCCGGGGGCCACGTTCGACACCCCGGCCGCCCTGAAGGCCACCCAGACCATCCAGAAGTGGGCGCAGGCCGGCTACTTCCCGAAGGACGCCAACGCCATCGACTACGCCGGCATGGTGGGGGAGTTCCAGAAGGGCAACGGCCTGTTCATGTTCAACGGTGACTGGGAGTCGGCGAACCTCGACAAGTCGATGCCCGGCAACGTCGGCTTCTTCCTGTTCCCCACCGAGTCCCCCGGTGGAAAGCACGTGGCGATGTCCGCCCCGAACACCTTCGGCGTCTCCGCCAAGGCGAAGAACCCGGACGCCGCCGCGTACTTCCTGAACTGGGTGCACACCAACGCCAAGGCCCGGGAGATCTCGGTGACTGTCGGCGGCTCGAGCCCCGGCGGCCCGAGCGACCTGCCGGTGCCGGCCGCCGCCCCGAACACCGTGCTCGCCGAGACCCTCAAGGCGTCGCAGCAGCTCGGCGCGGAGAACGGCGCTGTGGACTTCACCGCGAACGCGACCGGCGGCATCTTCGCCGCCGCGATCACCCCGGAGATGCAGAAGCTGATCGCCGGCCAGCAGACGCCCGAGGGGTACGTGAAGGCGGTCCAGGCCGAGTACCAGAAGGAACTGTCCCGATGACGTCTGCCCTCGGCAGCGCACCAACCGGGCGCGACGATCGTCGCGCTCGTCCGACCCCCACGCGGGCCCACCGTTCTCGGTGGGCCCGCGCGGCCGGGACCGGCTGGTTGTACGTCCTGCCCGCCCTGGTGATGTACGCGGTGTTCGTCCTGCGCCCGCTCGTCCTGACGCTGCAGTACTCGCTCTACGACTGGAACGGCATCGGGGTGGCCCGCTGGGTGGGCCTGGACAACTACCTCACCGTCTTCACCGACAGCGACCTGCTGAAGATCATCGGCAACGCGATCGTCCTGATCGTCTTCTTCAGCTTCATCCCGGTCGCGCTCGGGCTGTTGGTGGCGAGCATGGTCCGCCGGATCACCACCGGCCCGTTCGGCACCGTCGTCCGGACCATCCTGTTCCTGCCGCAGGTCATCCCCCTGGTGGCGGCGGGCATCGCGTGGAGCTGGCTGCTTTCCTCGAACGGTCTGGTCAACCAGGTGCTGCGGGCGGTCGGGCTGGGTGGCGTCGCCCGCGCCTGGCTCGGCGACTTCGACACGGCGCTGCCCGCCGTCGGCGTCATCGGGGCCTGGGTCCTGCTCGGCCTCTGCACGATCCTGCTGGTGACCGGCATGAGCAAGATTGATCCGGCGCTGTACGAGGCCGCCCGCCTGGACGGCGCCGGTCCGTTCCGCGAGTTCTTCGCCGTGACCCTGCCCAGCCTGCGCCAGGAGATCGGCGTCTGCCTCACCGTGACCATCATCGCGGCCTTGGCGAGCTTCGACATCGTCTACATCTCCACCAGCGGCGGGCCCGGCCTCCAGACCACGGTGCCGGGTCTGGAGATCTACCGGCTGGCCTTCTCGCAACGGCAGGTGGGCCTCGCCTCGGCGCTCGCTGTCGTGCTGATGCTGCTGGTGCTGGCGTGTGTGCTGCCGATCCAGCGGCTCAGCCGAGGGGAGAAGTCGTGAACCTGACCCGACGCGAACAGCTGACCGGGCGTGTCTTCCTGATCGCCCTGATCGTCGTGACCCTGCTGCCGTTCGTGAGCATGTTGTCGGCGGCGTTGCAGCCGCGTGGCACCGTGCCCAGCGGGCTCGACTGGCCGTCCGACCCGCAGTGGGGGAACTTCGCCGATGCCTTCACCGCCGCGAACATGGGCGCCCTGCTCCGGTCCAGCCTGCTCATCGTGGCCGGTGTCGTGCCGGTGTCGGTGCTCATCGCGACCATGGCCGGCTTCGGCCTCGGTCAGTTGCGGGTGCCCGGTGGCCGGCTCGTCTTCGGCCTCTTCCTGCTGGGTCTGACCCTGCCGTTCGAGGCCGTGGTGACGCCGCTCTACTACCAGATGCAGGATCTCGGCCTGCTCAACACGCGCTGGGCCATCATCCTGCCGCTGATCGGCCTGTACATGCCGTTCGCGGTGTTCTGGATGCGGGCGCACTTCACCAACGTGCCGGTCGAGTTGACCGAGGCGGCCCGGGTGGACGGCAGCAGCACGTGGCAGTTGTTCTGGCGGGTCCAGGTGCCGCTGGCCCGGCCGGCGATCGCCTCGCTGACCATCCTGATGTTCCTCTGGACGTGGAACCAGTTCCTGCTCGCCATCGTCCTGGTCGACGACGCCACCAAACGCACCATGGCCGGGGCGCTGGGCGCGTTCCAGGGCCAGTGGGGCACCGACCTGGTGCTGCTGTGTGCCGGGTCGCTGCTGATCCTCACCCCGACCCTCATCGTCTTCCTGATCTTCCAGCGACAGTTCATCAAGGCCCTGATCCAGGGGTCAGTGAAGGGGTAGGCAGTGGTCACACAGCCACAGATCCACGGCGACGTCGCCGACCGCTACGGGCGCGTCGCGGACGTCTTCCGGGACAACTTCACAGCGCGGGGCGAGGTCGGCGCCGCGGTCACCGTCTACGTGCGGGGCCGCAAGGTCGTCGACCTGTACGGCGGGGTCGCCGACACCCGGACCGGCCGGCAGTGGGACAGGGACACACCCGTCGTCGTCTTCTCCTGCACCAAGGGAATGCTGGCGATCTGCGCGTACCTGCTGGTCCAACAGGGCCGGCTCGACCTCGACGCGCCGGTGACGCGCTACTGGCCGGGGTTCGGACAGCACGGCAAGGCGCACATCCCGGTGCGCTGGCTGCTCACGCACCAGGCCGGTCTGCCCGCGTTGGACCGACCCCTGACCCTCGACGAGGTCCTGGCGTGGGACCCGGTGATCAAGGCGATCGAGGCGCAGGGCCCGTTGTGGGAGCCGGGCACGGCACACGGCTACCACCCGATGACCTACGGCTGGCTGGTCGGAGAGGTGATCCACCGCATCACCGGCCAACTACCCGGCGCGTTCTTCGCCGACACGCTCGCGGGCCCGCTCGGCCTGCGCACCTGGCTCGGGCTTCCGGCCGCCGAGAGTGACACCGTCGCCTGGGGCCTGGCGCCGCCGCCGGACCCGGACCCGTTCGAGGACCCGGTCGCCGAACGCGGCATCACCATGGGGGGCGCTTTCGCCTTCCCCGCCGACGCCGACGGCCTGGTGAGCTTCAACGACGACGCCATCCGGGCCGCCGGTGTTCCGGGCGCGGGCGCGGTGAGCACCGCGGACGGCCTCGCCCGCCTCTACGCCGCCTGCGTCTCCGATCTGCCGGGTCAGGCCGGACCGCTGCTCACGTCCGCGTCGGTGCACGACGCTGTCGTCGTCCGTTCGCGCGGCCAACAGCGACACGGTCCGCCGGACACCGGGCAGCGATGGGGCACCGGCTTCCTGCTGCACTCGCCGCCGGCCCGGCCCCTGCTCGGTGAGCGCAGCTTCGGCCACGACGGCGCGGGCGGGAACCTGGCCTTCGCCGACGCCGAGCACCAGGTGGGATTCGGCTACGTGGTCAACCAGATGCGGGGGATGGGCGACGAGCGGGCGAACCGGCTAACCGCCGCCCTCCGCACCTGCCTCGAAACCTGACCCGGGCCGCCCCACCCCACCCCGGCCCGCCACCGGGGTGGGGTTTCGGCGTGGCCAACCGTCCACTGTGGAACGGGGGGATGTTACGGGGATACTTCGGGCACGTTTCATCGATAGTCTTGACAGGTGTTGTTAGCGATAACACCATGGCCTTCACGCCGCTCTCGCGTTTGGAGCTCGTCTTGGTCGTGTCGATCCGCTCGGGTGTCCTGAACTCCTCCCGCATCACTCCTGTGAACAGCCTGAACGCCCTCGCACGCCGCACCGGGCGCGCGCTGAGCCGGCTGGTGTCCACAGTGCTGCCACGTCGGCTGCGCCCACTGTGCGCGTTCGCATCGGCGGCCACCCTGGTCGCCGCGAGCCTGATGGTCACCCCGGCCGCCGCGCACGACGCCGACGGCTGGTCGCCCCGGTCGTCGTACACCTCGACCGACACCGGCGCCGGCACCTACTCGGTGCCGCTGCTCAACGCCGACGTGCCGGACATCAGCGTCGAACGCGTACCGGCCGCCGAGAACGACGAGGGCCGCGACCTCTACTACATGATCAGCACGACCATGCACCTGAGCCCGGGCGCGCCGATCATGAAGTCGTACGACCTGGTCAACTGGGAGATCGTCAACTACGTCTTCGACCGGGCGAGCATCGGCGACTCCTTCTCGCTGCGCAACGGTCAGAACTCGTACGGCCAGGGCCAGTGGGCGTCGTCGCTGCGCTACCACGACGGCACGTTCTACGCCGTCTTCAACACCAACAACCTCAGCGGGGCGTACCTCTACCGCACCGACGACATCGAGAACGGCCCGTGGCAGCGCACCGCCCTCGGTCGTGGCCTGCACGACCCGTCGCTCTTCTTCGACGTCGACGGCACGCCGTACATCTTCTATGGCTCCGGCGGCACCAGCGCCGTCCGCCTCAACGCCGGCCTGACCGCCATCGCGCAGGACTACCCGAACATCTTCACCGCCAACAACTACGCCGGGCAGCCGTTCATCGGCGGTCTGTTCGAGGGCGCGCAGGTCTACCACATCGACGGCTGGTACTACGCCGTCATCATCACCTGGCCGTCCGGGCAGGGACGCCAGGTCGTCATGTTCCGGTCGAAGGACCTGCTCGGGCGCTACACCTCGGCCGGTGGAGTCAACACCTACGAGGCGCGCGGCGTGCTCAACTCCAACGGCTTCGCCCAGGGCAGCCTGGTGCCGATCAGCCGCGCGGACGGCCGCACCGACTGGCACGGCATGTTCTTCCGGGACACCTTCCCGATCGGTCGGATCCCGGCGCTCATCCCCGCCACCTGGCAGGACGGGTGGCCGACCTTCGGCGCAGGCGGGGTCGTGCCGGTCAACGGCCTGTTCGACAAGCCGATCCGGCTCAGCCCGGCGGAGGAGACGTTCGAGCGGCAGAAGAGCATCGTCGCCTCGGACGACTTCGCCAACGACGCGCCGCACCGGGCGTACCAGGACGAGCAGTGGACGGTCCCGGCGCCGCTCGACCCGGCGGAGATCGCCCCCAACGGGTCGCGGCTCGACCTGGCGTGGGAGTGGAACCACGCCCCGGACAACCGGTACTGGTCGCTCACCGACCGCGACGGCTGGCTGCGGTTGACGGCCGGCACCGTCGTCACCGGCCAGTACGTCTACACGAAGCTGTCCAACCGGGCCGAGCTGGCGTGGTTCGAGGAGGCGCGCAACACGCTCTCCCAGCGGACGTTCGGGCCACGGCAGTCGGTCCAGACCCGGATGGACATCAGCGGGATGAAGAACGGCGACGTCGCGGGCCTGGCGGCCTACAACCGCGGATTCTCGTACGTGGCGGTGAAGCGCGTCGACGGCGTCAACACCCTCGGTGTGGTGAACCGGTCGCAGCCGTTCGCTGTCGACCTCGACCAGTCGACGCTGGAGAACTTCGTGGCGGGCACGACGGTGCCGCTGGGCGACGCCACCGACGTGCACGTGAAGGCCGACCTCGACTTCGCCTCGCCGGTGGGTCAACTGTGGACGACGTTCTACTACAGCCTGGACGGGGTCCAGTGGACCCGGCTGGGCAACCGCGTCGGCCCGCAGGCTCTCGACGGCAGCCTCGCGCACTTCATGGGCCACCGGGTGGGTCTGTTCACCTACGCGACCCAGGAGGCTGGTGGCCACGTCGACTTCGACAACTACCTGCTCAGCGACGTGCTGACCGCGCAGGCCCGACCGTTGGACACCACCGCCCTCGACGCGGCCGTCGCCCACGCGCGGACGCTCGACGCGCGCCACTACCCGGCCGACGCCTGGGCCACGACGCAGGCCGCGCTCGCCGCGGCGAGCGCGGCACGGGCCGGTCACCTCGGCACCCAGAACGAGATCGACGCGCCGGAGCGGGCGCTGAGCTACCAACTGGCCCGACTCGCGGTGCTGGCCGCGCTGCCCGCCACGGCCACCGCCGAGGTGCGCTGCCTGGGCGGGAAGACGTACGTGGCGGTGCAGGCGCGCAACGACTCGACCGAACCGGTCGAGATCACCGTGCAGACCCCGTACGGGAACCGGTCGTTCGCGGCCGTCGCGCCGGGAGCGAACGTCTACCAGTCGTTCAACACGCGTACGGCGTCCGTGCCGGCCGGCTCGGCGACGGTCCGGGTCAGCGGCACTGTCGCCGGTCAGGACGTGAGCACCGTCCACTCCACGCCGCACCCCGCCAACGCCTGCGGCGGCTGACCCCACCACGAGCCCTCGGCTCGTCGACCAGCACCACCGGCGACCGGCCGGGCGGCGCGGAACAGCGGACCTGTCGCGCGCCGCCGGCCACGGCCCGCCGGTGGTGACGGTCGACCCCTGATGTCCGGACCACCCACCGATCCCCCGTACACCGATGACCGCACGTCAGAGATGAAGGAGGATGTCTCGTGGAACAACGACTGCGACGGGCGACCCGAGGACGGGTAGCTGCGCTCGCGACACTGGGCCTGATGCTGGCCACGGGGTTCGTCGCCGGCGCGGCGCCGGTCCAGGCCGCCGACACGAACCTCGTCGTCAACGGCGGGTTCGAGGACGGCCTGGCCAACTGGTTCGTCAACAACGGAAACGCCGCCGACGGCGCCCAGTTGTCCGCCACCTCGGACGCCTTCTCCGGCGCGACCGCCGCGCACGTCACCAACCGGGCGACCACCGGATCCGGCCCGATGCAGGACCTCAGCGGCAAGGTGCAGGCCGGTCAGGCGTACACCCTGACGGCCCGCATCAAGTACGCGAACGAGAGCGGACCGGCCACGAAGCAGTTCTTCGCCACCATGCACTACGGCGGCGGCACCTACACCAACCTGGTCAGCGTGACGGCGACGAAGGGTCAGTGGGCGCAGTTCAGCGGAACGTTCACGATCCCGGCGACGCAGAGCGTGTCGACGGCACGCCTGTTCTTCGAGACCCCGTGGACGAGCACCCCGTCCGCGGACCCGGCCCTGCACCTCATGGACTTCACGCTCGACGACGTGTCGGTGGTCGGCGCCGCGCCGCCCGCCCCGGCGTCGAAGACCATCGAGGTCGTCGGCAAGCTGCCCGGGGAGCACAACCCGTTGATCGGGCACAAGTTCGGCGCCGACGGCTTCGGTCTCGTGCACGACGGTCGGGTCTACATGTACATGACCAACGACACCCAGGGGTACGCCCCGAACCCGACCACCGGTGTCTCGCCGGGGATCAACTACGGCGACATCAACCAGATCACGGTGATCTCCTCCGAGGACCTCGTGAACTGGACCGACCACGGTGAGATCCAGGTCGCCGGCCCGAACGGGGTGGCCCCGTTCACCGCCAACTCGTGGGCTCCGGGCATCACCAAGAAGGTGGTGAACGGGGTGGAGAAGTTCTTCCTCTACTACGCCAACGGCGGTGGTTCCAGCAATGTGATCACGGGTGCGTCGCCGCTCGGCCCGTGGACCAGCGAGCGCACCAGCACGCTGATCGACGGCCGTACCCCCGGTGCCGAGGCCGTCGCGTGGAAGTTCGACCCGGCGCCGTTCGTCGACGACGACGGCCAGCCGTACCTCTACTTCGGTGGTGGCCCCGCGTCGACGAGCATGCCGCCGGCCGAGCGCTTCAACAACCCGAAGAACATCCGGTCGATCGAGCTCGGCGACGACATGGTGTCGACCGAGGGGACGGCCGCGGTGGTGGACGCCCCGGTCGCCTTCGAGGCCGGGCACGTCTTCAAGCGCCAGGGCAAGTACTACTTCTCGTACTCCTCGCACTTCGGGGGGAACGACTTCGGTGGCAGCCAGCAGCCCCTTCCCGGTTACCCCGGCGGTGGGCAGATCGGCTACATGATCTCCGACGGCCCGATGTCGTGGCCGAAGGAGGCGTACGCCGGTGTGCTCTTCCCGAACCAGTCGCAGTTCTTCGGTGCCGGCACCGGCGGCAACAACCACCAGTCGGTGTTCGAGTTCGGTGGCAGGTACTACTTCACCTACCACGCCCCGACGCTGAACAAGCGCATCAACGGCAACACCACCCAGGGGTACCGCAGCCCGCACATCCAGGAGTTGACCTTCAACCCGGACGGCACGATCCAACAGGTCGTCGGCACGTACGCCGGCGTGGACCAGGTCCGGGACTTCGACCCGTACCGCGTCTTCGAGGCCGAGACCTTCGGCTGGAGCAAGGGCGTCGCGACCACGAAGGTCGACGGCGGCTCCGCCCAGTTCGGCGGTGCGGCACCGAACCTGGTGGTCCGCGACGTCGACAACGGGGACTGGACGGCGCTGTCCTCGGTGAACTTCGGGGACAGCGGCGCGCGCAGCCTGACGGCGCGGGTGCGTGCGCTCGCCGCCGGCGGGCAGGTCCAGGTCCGGCTGGACGACGTCAACGGTCCCGTCGTCGGCACTGTCGCCGTGGACACGCCGGTCGGACAGTGGGCCGAGGTGAGCGCCGAGCTCACCGGCGTCAGCGGCGTGCACGACGTCTACTTCACCTACACCGGCCCGGCCGGCGCGGACCTCTTCGAGATCGACACCTGGGCGTTCCAGTCGGCCACCGTCGACCTGCCCGTGACGGTCACCGCGTCCACGCGGTGCGTCGGTGGCACGGCGTACGTGGCGGTGCAGGCGCGCAACGACCATGACGCGCCGGTGGGCGTGAGCATGGAGACGCCGTACGGCACGCGGTCCTTCGCGGCGGTCGCGCCCGGCGCGAACGCCTACCAGTCCTTCACCACCCGGGCCGGGTCGGTGCCGGCGGGTTCGGCGACGGTCCGGGTGACCGGGGCGATCGGCGGACAGGACGTGACGACCGTCCGCACCGTGCAACACCCCGCCGGCACCTGCGGCGGATAACCCCTCATGCAGAGAACGGAGCTCACATGAACACAGACAAACGGCGGCAGTTGCTGGCGGCCTGCTCGGTCGGCGCCGTGCTGACCGGGGCGGCGGTGCTGCCGTCGCCCGCGCTGGCCGAGCCCGGTGACGACGCCAGCGTGCGGGTCACCGTCGACATCGACGAGATCAGGGAACCGGGCGTGCTCGCCCTGTCGATCGCCGGCGACGCCGTCGCGCTCTCCGAGGACGGCTCGACCCTGCTGGTACGCCAGTTCGTCGGCACTCTGCCGACGGTGACGGTCACCGACACCCGGGTCGCCGACGAGGTGCCCGACGGCGCCAGCTGGGCGGTGCTCGGCAGCGCGACCGACTTCGCGGGCGTCGCCGGTCAGGCGCCGATCACCGCCGACCACTTCGGTTGGAAGCCGCGCCTGCTCGACGGCGGCGAGACCGGCCTGGTCACCGAGGGTGAGGAGGTGGTGACCAGCCTGGACGAGCCGACCCAGCCGGGCAACAATGTCGGCCTTGTCGACCAGGAGCTGTTGGTCTCGGCCTTCGACTCCGCTGCCGTCGCCAGCGACTCGTACTCGGTCAACGCCGACCTGTACCTGCGGACCCCCGCCGAGGTCGCGGCCGGCGAGTACAGCTCCACCCTCACACTCTCACTGTTCGAGTAGTGGCCTGGGCGGGGGCCCGGACCGGGTCCCCGCCCAGCCCCGTGCCGAAGGGCCACCTGAATGACCGTCACCCCGCTGCGCCGGGCGCTCGCCGTCCTCACCGTCGTGTTCCTCGCGGTTGCGGCCACGCCGGTCGCGGCGGCGGCGGAGCCGGACCCCAAGGCCCTGACCTGGACGGTCCAGCCGGCCACCGCGAGTGGCCCGGACCAACGCCGATGGATCACCGCCAGCCTCGACCCGGGGCAGGCAGTGACCGAGCACCTGGCGGTCCGCAACTTCAGCCGCACCGCCGTCACGTTCGCCCTGAAGGCCGCCGACGGGTACCTCACCGACAAGGGCCGCTTCAACATGCTGTCGTCCGACCGGCCCTCGGTCGACGGCGGCACCTGGATCGACGTGCAGGACAAGGTCACCGTCGGCCCGAACGAGACGCGGGTCGTGCCGTTCACCATCACCGTGCCCAGGAGCGCCCCACCGGGCGACCACCCGGCCGGCATCGCCGCGACCGTCAGCAGCGCCGGAGGCACTGTCACCGTCGAGAGTCGGGTCGGGTTCCGGGTCATGCTGCGGGTCAACGGCTCCGCGCGGGCGGCCCTGGCCGTCCGGGACCTCGACGCGACGTACTCCCCGTCGTGGAATCCCTTCGCCGGTGGCACGGTGCGGGTCCGCTACACCGTCGAGAACGACGGCAACGTCTGGGTCAGCGGCACCAGTCGGGTGGCGATGTCCGACCTGCTCGGCCGCAGCAGCCACGACGCCACCAGCGCCGTCGAGGAGCTGCTGCCCGGCGGCAGCCGGACGGTGCGGACCCGGGCCGACGGCGTGTGGGCCCTGGGCCGCCTCCGCACGACCGTCACCACGTCGCCGACGCTGCTGGGCGACGGCCAGGCCGGGGCCGACCTCCGTCCGGCCTCCGCCACCGTCACCACCTGGGTCGTACCGTGGGCGCAGCTCGCACTGCTCGCTCTGCTCGCCGGCCTGCTCCTGGGGCTGCGGGCGGCGGCCCGGCACCGGCGGCGTCGACTGGCCGACCTGCTGGCCCGCGCCCGGCAGGAGGGCCGGCAGGAGGCTCAGGAGTCCGTGCTCGTCGGGGGCGCGGCAACCGCTGGCGAGCCCGACCCGGGCGACGCCCACCGGTGACCCGTCGACGCGAACAGATCGCGCCGTCGGGTCGAGGCGTGGCGTCGCCCGACCCGCGACCCTACGGCTTGGCCTGGTCGAGCAGCCAGCGCAGGATGCCGGCGTCCTCGTAGGTCGGCCCGAACGCCGCGTGGTAGTCCGGCACCGAGAACGCGGCGTCGGCGTACTCGGTGTAGCGCACCAGGTCGGCGGCCTGCTCGGGCGTCTTGCCCCGGGCGGCGTACGCCTGCCGCAGCACCGCCGTGGAGTTGCGCGCGCCGGAGACGTTGAGCAGGTGGTCGTGCTCGCCGTGGGTGATCCACACCGGCACCTCGGCCGCCGCGATGGCGCTCGCCTGGGTGGCGTTGACCGGGAAACCACCGGTCACCAACCCGCCGGCGAACAGGTCCGGACGCTTGGCGAAGGCCTCCCAGAGCAGCTGCGAGCCGTACGACACGGTGGTCGCGTACACCCGACGGGTGTCCACCGCGAACTGGTCGACGAACTGGTCGAGCAGTTTGACCAGCAGGTCCGCCTCGGCGGCTCCACCGACCCGCTGGTGCTGCGGCGCCAGGACGATGACGTCCTCGGAGGTGCCGGTCCACTGCGGTTGGAGCCACGCGGTCGCCGGGATGTCGGCGGCGAGCTGGACGCCGAGGTTGTCGCCGTCCCAGCCCATTCCGTGACCGGGAAGGACGACCATCAGCGGGTACGTGCGGCCCGGCTGGTAGTTCTTCGGCAGGTGGTAGTGGTACGGCAGCACCATCCCACCGCTGAGGAACGAGCCGTAGGTGAACTCGTCGACCAGGTGGTTGACCGGCTTCGCGGTGACCGGTCGGGACTCGCGCGGGGTGGCGCGGGCGAGCACCGGCCCCTTACCGGCCCCTCGGCCGGGCTGGCCGTGCACGTCCTCGCGTTGCACGACCCGGGTGGGCAGCTCGGGGTTGACCTTCACGGTGCAGAGGAACGTCGGGCACTTGGAGACGATGACCGTCGAGCCGCCGGTGTCCGCGGGGTCGAGTTCGACGATGACGTACCTGCCCGGCGTCGACCGGTGGTCGTCGCGGGTGTCCGGTGCCGAGTTGGTGTAGGTGCGGGTGACGGTCCGCTCGGCGAGCTTCGGCAGGTCCTCGATGGGGTTGAAGCGGAAGTTGTAGATGGTGTCGGTCACCGCGAACGTGTCGGTGTCGAGGGTGCGGGGGTTGACAGTGGCCCCGTACTCGATCGCCACCGCGGAGACCTTCTGGCCGTACGTGTAGACGGTGGTGATCGGGGTGATGCTGCGGATTCCGTCCGGGGCGCCGGGGCTACCGGTCGCGCTGCCGTACGCCGTGCCGGAGGCGGTGGCCAGGACGACGGCGGTGGCGAGCGGGATCAGTCCTTTTCGCAGTCTCATGCGGGTCCTTTCTCGGGGGTGGTGCGCTCAGTCGACGAGCCTGCCCGGGACCGGGAGGGGACGGGTCGGAGCGAGCCGGTCGCTAAACTGATTTAGCAGAGCATCGGTGGCCGGTCCGGCGCTGTCAATACCGCGCGTGCGCCAACCTGCGGACCGGGCTCGGCGAGCGCCCCGCCCGCTCGCCCGAGCGTCCGGGAGCACTGCAACAAACCTGCAAGCGTCAGCTATTGCCTTCAGGGAAACCGCTTTCCTACGATTGCGTTACATCGATGTTTCGATTAACGGTCGGGCGAGTGGCGTCACCAGGAGCGCCGCGCTCACCCGACACATCAATGCTTCCACCAGGGCACGAAAGATCTCGATGACATTCTCGCGATTGACTGCCGCCAATTCCTGAACGACGTCCGTCGGCAGGTGTGATCGCGGTGTCCGTCGAGTCGAAACCTGGTACGAGACGAATGCGAAGGTGAGGCGACATGAGACGACGAGTCGTGTTGCGACGTCGGGCGGTGCTGGCCACCGCGGCCGTGCTGGTAGCGGTCGGGGTGACAGTGCCGACCCCGCAGGCCTCGGCGGCGGTCGGCAACGCCACCGGCTACGCCACCCAGAACGGCGGAACCACCGGCGGCGCGGGCGGGCAGACGGTGCGGGCCACCACCGGGACGGCGATCCACGCGGCGCTGTGCGGTCGGCCCAGCAGCAGCACCCCGATCACCATTGAGGTCAGCGGGACCATCAATCACGGCAACACCAGCAAGGTGTCGGGGTCGAGCTGCAACACCGCGGCGGGCGTGATCGAGCTCAAGCAGATCAGCAACGTCACCATCATCGGGGTCGGCAGCGCCGTCTTCGACCAGCTCGGCATCCACATCCGGGACTCCAGCAACATCATCATCCAGAACGTGACAGTGCGGAACGTCAAGAAGTCGGGTTCGCCCACCTCGAACGGTGGGGACGCGATCGGCATGGAGAGCACGGTCCGCAACGTCTGGGTCGACCACGTCACCCTGGAAGCCTCGGGTGGGGAGTCCGAAGGGTACGACGGCCTCTTCGACATGAAGGACAACACCCAGTACGTGACGCTGTCCTACAGCATCCTGCGCAACTCTGGTCGCGGCGGCCTCGTCGGGTCCAGTGAGAGCGACCTGTCGAACGGCTACATCACGTACCACCACAACCTCTACGAGAACATCGACTCCCGGACGCCTCTGCTGCGCGGCGGTGTGGCCCACATCTACAACAACCACTACGTGAGCCTGCACGAGTCCGGCATCAACTCGCGGGCCGGCGCCAGGGCCAAGGTGGAGAACAACTACTTCCGCGACTCCAAGGACGTCCTGGGCACCTTCTACACCAACGAGCGCGGCTACTGGCAGGTCGGCGGCAACATCTTCGACAACGTGACCTGGTCCAGCGCGGGCAGCGAGAACTACCCCGCCGGCCCCAACCCGACCTCCACCACCACGGTCAGCATCCCGTACCCGTACAGCCTCGACGGCGCGAGCTGCGTACCGGAGATCGTCCGTCAGACGGTCGGCGCCAACACCACGCCACCGCCCACCACGCCACCGCCGACCACGCCGCCGCCCTCCGGTGGGACCAACCTCAGCCTCGGCGCCGGCGCCGACGGCTCCAGCAAGGCCAGCGGGACCAGCTACGGCAACGTCCGCGACGGCGATCTGAGCACCTACTGGTCGCCGGCCGGGTCGACCGGCACGATCTCGATCAAGTGGGGTTCGGCGACCCGGGTGTCCCGGGTGGTGATCCGCGAACCGTCCGGCACCCAGGGCTCCATCGGGTCCTGGCAGCTGATCAACAACGACAACGGAGCCGTCCTGGCCGCCGGCAGCGGGGCCGGAGCGATCACCTTCTCCGCGACCTCGTTGAGCAAGATCAACTTCAAGATCAACAGCTCCGACGGTACGCCACGAGTCGGTGAGTTCGAGACGTACGCCAGCTAGGGCCGATGCGGTTCTCAGCGGTATACCTCAGGGGTATGAACATGCCCCTGAGGTATACCGCTGTTCGGCAGTTCCGCACGGCTGGTCAGCCGGCGCGGCCGTCACGAATCAGTCGACGGCAGGGTGTCCATGAAGGAGCTGACCGAGAAGACCGCTCGCCCCGGCCCGGCCGGACCGTACCCGGGCGGGCTGGAAAGACCGTGCGCCTCCATCGTCGCCCGGTAGACTTCCAGCAGGCGGACGTGGTATTCGAGCGGCGCGCCCTGCGGGTTCGTCCGGCCGAGCGGGGTGGTGGGCTCCGGGCACCAGGTGGTGAACCGGGGCGTGATCCCCCGGGACATGAAGTAGTCGAGCCCCTCAGCGGTGGAGGCGATCGCCTCGTCGACGCTGGTGAAGCCGTGCGGGGCGGCCATCTCGACGCCCGCCACGAAGTTCGGGATCACGTTGCGCGGGCCGAACACCTCGGCGGAGTCGAGGATGCGCCGGTGCCACTCCTCCCGACCGACGTAGCGCTCCTTGCCCGGGCAGTACAACTCGAACAACCGCTTGTCCCACACCTCGTAGTTGGGGTGGTAAATGCGGATCCCGTAGTCGTGGAACCGCTGCACATCGGCTCGGGGCAGCGCCTGGGCCACCACCTTGCCGATCCAGCGGCCCGGGAAACGCTCCTCGATCGCCTGCGCGTACCGGCCGTAGAAGTCGGCCTCGGTGAGCCCGTTGACCTGCGAGGTGATGCTGCCGCCGGTCAGCGTGTACGCCTGCGACGCGCGGTCGGTGTCGTGCCGGTTGATGATCTCCAAGGCCTCAAGGACCTCGTCCACGGGCTTGACCCCGGTGTAGGGGCGGCCGGCCTGCTTGTGCTGCCGCCAGTTGTGGTTGATGTCGCAGTACTGGCACTCCTCCTTGGCGCCGAAGTACTGACAGACCCGGAACGCGGTGAGGTAGATGAGATAGCCCCACTGGATCGTCGGGGCGACCTCCATCACCGACTTGCCGTTGGCGAGCGTGTGGCGGTAGTACGCCGGCATCGGTGGCAACCCGACATCGGCGATCGGCCGCCCGTCCAGGAACAGGCGCAGTCGACCGTCGCCGTCGGTGGCGACCCGGTACGGCGAACTGGGGTTGGTGCGGACCGAGACGACGGTCCGGCGTAGCTCGTACGGACCCCCGGTGAGCACGATCTCCTCCGGCGGTCGGCGCAGCGCGGCCGTGCCCAGCTCCGGCAGCGTCCGGTGGTCGAAGGAGAAGATGAAGTACGACTTCGGCTTGACGTCGCCGTGTTCGTTGTCGGTCAGTGCCGCGTCGTCGAAGGCGAGCCCGCCCCGCAGCAGGTCCTCCTTGAGGACCGCCTCCCGCGGCACGTGTGGGAAACGGCTCATCAACTCTTCGACGAGGTCGGTGCGCGACGTCATGCGGTTCCTCCCGAACGTGGTACCCCGAACCGGGTGGCCTGCGCCACCCGGTACCGGCTGCTCAGCTCTGCTTGGTCTCCCAGAAGATCTTCGAGATCTCCTCGATCTTCCCGAGGAGCTGCTCGGCGACCGCCGGGTCCGCGGCGCCCTTCGCGCCGCCGGCACCCGCCAGCTTCGTCGCCTCGTTGAACAGGCCGTGCAGCTGGGGGTACTTCTCGAAGTGCGGCGCCTTGAAGTAGTCGGTCCAGAGGACCCAGAGGTGGTGCTTGACCAGCTCGGCTCGCTGCTCCTTGATGAGCAGGGAGCGGGTGCGAAACTCCGGGTCGTCGCTGGCCTGGTACTTCTCGGAGATCGCCTTGATCGACTCGGCCTCGATGCGGGCCTGGGCCGGGTCGTAGACGCCGCACGGCAGGTCGCAGTGGGCGCTCGCGACGGTACGCGGGCGGAGCGGGCGGGGCAGGTGCATCAGATTCCCTCCGACGGTGGCGCTCGGCTGACGGACGTCCGGACGCGACGGCCCGGACGTGATCATCTAGGGACGCTAGAACCTCAACCCCACTTCATGTCAAGTGTCATGCTGGTCCGGGGCGCTGCCTCCGGACGAGTGTCAGCAGGGCGGCGTGTGTCCGCTCGTCAGCGGCCACCACGAGACCGTTCCCACCGGTGTGCAGCGGTTCGCCGTCGAGCCCGGTGACCACGCAACCGGCCGCCTGGCAGAGCGCGATTCCGGCCGCGAAGTGCACGCTGCGGCTCAGGTCGTGGCGGTCCGTCAGGTAGGCGGCGCGGCGACCGGCGGCGACCCACGCAACGGCCAGGCTGGTGGAGACCACCCGGGGGTGGAACTGCTCGATGAAGTCCTCGTCGGCGAGCATCCGGGCGGCCAGGAAGACGTCCCGGCTGGGGAACGGCGGGTCGAGGTTGACGTCGACCAGCCTCGACTCGGCCGACGGCACGAGCCGCTCGTCGGTGCCCGCGAGGCGGACGTACGCGGCACCGCCGTCGGTCCAGAACACCTCACCGCTGAACGGGTCCGCCGACGCGGCCACGGCGCAGCCCGTCCCGGTGAGCAGCGCGACGTTGACCGACACGAGCGTGGTGCGGGCGGCGTAGTTCGCCGTGCCGCAGAGCGGATCGACAAGCCAGGTGCGGCCGTTGTCGCCGGTGCCCGTGCGCCCGCTCTCCTCGCCCACCACGAGGTCGTCGGGGCGCGCCCCGCGCAGGACGCCGAGGATGGCCTCCTCCGCCTCGATGTCGACGGTGGTGGCGAAGTCGTTTCCGATCTTCATGAAGCGGGTCAGCGGCGACCCGAATCGCGCGCGGACGACTGCCGCGCCGGCCTCCGCCGCCGCGATGGCCACGGCCTGGTCGGTGATCGACACGTGTCACTCCGGCAGTTCGGTGATCGCGAACCGACTGACCACCGCGATCATGATCATCGGGGCGTCGCCGTCGCACTGGTTGACCGAGACCGCGACCCACCGGCCCTCGGCCGCCGTCGGCCCCCACACGGTGAGGTCGCCGTAGCAGTCCATGTCGCTCAGGGACTGGAACAGCGCCGGCATCGGTGCGCCGGCCTGCTTGCGGAACAGCGGTACGTGCATGGACACCCTGCGGTGCGGGCCCCAACGGCGGTCAAGTTCACCGACGACAAGGGTCAGGTTCGCCGTGGCGACCTCCTCGGCCTCGTTCCACTCGGCGCCGTACACACCGACGAGGTCGTCGCTCTCCCAGAGCGGAATGATCTGGAAACCCGCCCCCCGGGTGCCGGTCCACTCACCGGTGGCCGGGTCGCCCTCGCTGATCGGCTCGCCGTCCGTGGGCAGCTCGACGGCGAGCAACGACTCGACGTGGGAGACCGCCCGAGCGGTGTCGAACGCCTCACCCGCTCGGGCCGTCACCGGGCTGCTCGTGTCGCCGCTGACGGTCCGCGCCACATCGTCCGCACTGTGTCTCCCTCGGTCGCCGGCCCCGATCATCGCTCACCTCTGGCCGCTCGGCCACTGTGGTCGCCCCGATCCAGGCGGTTACCGGGACGATCAGGAAACCGCTGCCCGCACCAGCTCGGTGATCTTCTTCTCCACGGCGGGGCTCCACTTCTGCAGCGCGTACGACGCCGGCCACATGTCGCCGTCGTCGAGGTTGGCGGTGTCCTGGAAGCCCAGCGTCGAGTACCGGTAGTTGAACTTCCCGGAGTCCTGGAAGAAGACCACGATCTTGCCGTCCGCGTTCGCGTAGGCGGGCATCCCGTACCAGGTCTTGGGCGTCAGGTCCGGGGCGGCGGCGGTCACCGTCACGTGCACGCGCTCGGCGAGCGCCCGATCCTCCGGCTCCATCTGCGCGATCCGGTCGAGGACCGCCTGGAGCCCGTCGGCCTTCTTGGCACCCTTCTTGCCCTCGGCGCGCAGCTCGGCGGCGCGCTCCTTCATCGCGGCGCGCTCCTCGGCGGTGAAGCCGTCGGACTCGGTGGTGGTCTTCGTGGACATGGGCGGTCTCCCTCTCGTCGTCCGGCTCGGCGTGCCGCCGGCCGTTCTGGGAAAAGGCTAGGCCGGACGTCGGCCCCGGGGCTTCTCGATTCCTGATCGGTACGAAGCGCCGCCGACTGCCCGAATCGTCACGTTTGCTGGTCTAACGGATTGCTGGCTAGGTTGACGGACTCGTCGGGACAGTTCCATGGGGGGACCAGGCATGAGCACCACCGCCGACCGGTTGGCGACGGCGTACTCCGACGCCATCGAGACACTCTGCCGGGTGACACCGAAGGGCTGGTACGCCGAACGCGGCACCGCTCGCGCGGGGGTCACCCGCACCGGCATCGCGTCGCTCAACGGGGTTTTCGACCTGACCACGGACCCGGACCTCGGCTCGCTCGACGAGTTGGCAACCGAGGTCCGCGCGCAGGTCCGGCACTGGTCGATCATCGTCCGGGGTGAGCCCAGCGCCGGGATCGCCGAGCTCGCGGCCCGGCACGGGCTCACCGAACGCGGCGCCCTCCCGCTGTTGGCCTGCGCCACCGACGACATCGTGTTCCGGACCGGCTCGACCCAGCAGACCCTGGTACGCCCTGTCGGCGCCGCCGAGAGCGACACGTACACCGCTGCTTTCGCCGAGAGCTTCGAGGTGCCCGTCGGCGTCTTCGGCTCGCTGATGGGCGGCGCGGTGCTCGACACCGACGGCGTGACCGGCTATCTGGCCGAGGAGTCCGGCCGTCCCGTCGGCACCGCCCTCGGCATGCGGGCCGCCGGCGTGGTCGGTGTGTTCAACATCGGCGTCGTACCGTCCGCCCGGGGTCGTGGCCTCGGCCGGGCGCTCACCGAAGCGGTGCTGCGCGACGGCATCGCGGCCGGCGCGGACATCGCCTACCTGCACAGCAGCCCGATGGGCCGGCCGCTCTACGAGTCGATGGGCTTCGCGCTCGTGCAGAACTGGACCATGTTGACGGCGCGACCGAGCGAAGCGTGACGGGGGAGAAGGCCATGAGCTTCAGTGAGAACGTGCGTTCGGCCTTCCGGCGGGGCGAGACCGACGCCGTGGTGCGGATGAGCGAGGCCGAGATCGAGCGGGCGCGGGCGGCCGGCGACCCGGCGGGTGAGGTGGAGGCCCGCTACAGCCTCGCCCGGGTCGCCATCCGCGGCGGCGACCTGGCGGGCGGGGCGGCCCGGGCGCGCGAGGCCCTGGCGGTGGCGATGCGCTCCGGCGACCGCGCCCTCGAGGAACGGCCGAGGCACGTGCTGGCCGGCGTCGCGCGGATGTCCGGCGACCTGGTTCGGGCGCGGGAGCTGTACCGGGAGAGCATCGCGCTCAACGAGACGCTCGGCCAACCCAAGACCGTCAACTCCGAGTATCACAACCTGGCGTTCTGCGAGCTGGGGCTGGGCAACCTCGACGTGGCGCGGACGCTGTTCGCCGAGAACCGCGAGCGGGTGTTCGACAACGGCTGGGCCGACTTCGTGCCGTACGTCTGCGTCGCGGGCGCCGCGCTCGCGACCGCCGAGGGAGATCACCTGCGGGCGGCGCGGATGATCGGCGTCGCGGATGCCGCGTTCGCGGCGCTCGGCCAGGTGCCGGACCCGGACGACGCGGCGGACCTCGCCCGGATGCGCGCCGCCGCGGTCGAAGCGCTCGGCCCGGCCGCCTTCGACGAGGAGTACGCCGTCGGCCAGCTCCTCGAACCGAGGGCGGCCTTCGCCGCGTAGCCGCGCTAGGCGGCCCCGGGTGAGGTCGAGGCTCGGGCGGCGGTGACGACCCGTCCCCGCTCCGACTCCGGGAAGCGGTCGAGCATCGCGCGGACCTCGTCGGCGCTCACGTTGGCGCCGAACAACTCGCTGCCCGGTTCGAGTCGTACCCCCTCGGCCAGCGGGCCGGCGACGACCGGATCGAAGCCGAGCGCGTCCACCAGTGTCGACACCTCGGCGACGTCGGCGCTGTCGTCGCCGGCGATCGCGATGGCCTTGCGCCCGGCCACCCCGGCCGGTCGGGCCTCGTCCTCCAGGTCGTGATAACCCATATGGTTGAACGCCTTCACCACCCGGGAGCCGGACAGGAACGCCTGGACGATCTCGCTCGACGAGGTACGCGGGTCGGTGAGGTCGTCGCGGATGCCGTCGATCTCCCACCAGTAGTTCATGGCGTCGACGACGAGCTTGCCACGCAACGCCTCGGCGGGGATGCTGCGGTGCTTGCCCAGGGGTAGGGCGAGGACGACGATGTCGGCGTCGGTCGCCGCGTCCAGCGCGGTGGTGGCCTCGGCCCCCGGGGCGAGCACCTCGACGGTGAGGGCGATCTTCGCCGGGTCGCCGGAGCCGGCTACCCGTACCCGGTAGCCGGCGGCGACGGCGAGCCGGGCGAGCACGGTGCCCACCTTGCCGGCACCGAGGATGCCGAGGGTGGCAGGCCGGCTTCGGTCGTTGTCGGTCATGTCGTCCTCTCGCGGGGAAGTGCGGTCAGGCCAGCAGTTCGCGGACCATGGGGATCACCTTCGAGCCGTACAGTTCCACGGCGCGCATGCGGGCGCTCGCCGGCTGTGCTCCGGCCGAGTAGATGAGGTCGAACCGGCCGACGCCGAGGCTGCGGATCGCCCGGGCCATGCGGCGGGCCACCGTCTCCGGTGAACCGATGTAGAGGGAGCCGTTCTCCACCTCGGAGTCGAACTCCTGGCGGCGGATCGGCGGCCAACCCCGCAGTTTGCCGATCCGGTCCCGCATGATCCGGTAGTGCGGCCAGTAGATCTCCTTGGCCTCCTCGTCGGTGTCGGCGATGAAGCCGGGCGAGTGCATCCCGACCGGGTGCGCGGTGGTGCCGAGTTGCGCGGCGGCCCGGCGGTAGAGGTCGATGTAGGGCGCGAAGCGGTCGGGGGCGCCGCCGATGATGGCGAGCATGAGCGGAAGCCCGTACTGGGCGGTGCGGACGACCGACTGCGGCGAGCCGCCCACGCCGACCCAGGTGTCCAGGCGACCCGACTCGGTCTTCGGGAAGACGTCGGCGTTCTCCAGCGGGGCACGCAGGGTGCCGCTCCAGGTGACCGGTTTCTCGTCCAGCAACTTCACGAACAGGTCGATCTTCTCCTCGAACAGCGTGTCGTAGTCGCGCAGGTCGTAACCGAACAACGGGAACGACTCGGTGAACGAGCCGCGGCCGAGGATGACCTCGGCCCGGCCGTTCGACAGCGCGTCCACGGTGGCGAAGCGCTGGAACACCCGCACCGGGTCGTCCGAACTGAGCACTGTCACGCCGGAGGCCAACCGGATCCGCGAGGTGCGGGTGGCGATGCCGGCCAGCACCGTCTCCGGTGTGGAGACGGAGTACTCCGGACGGTGGTGCTCGCCCAGGGCGATGACGTCGACCCCGAGCTGGTCGGCGAGCACCGCCTCGTCGACGACCTGCCGGATCGCCGCCGCGTGGGAGACGAGATTGCCGGCGTCGTCCTGCGGTACGTCACCGAACGTGTCAAGGCCGAACAAGAGATCAGACATGGTTGGGCTCCTTCGCCAGCAGCTCCCGGACCCGTGGCGCGACCGCACTGCCCAGCAGGTGGATCGTGCGCGCACGGGCCTCGCGGGGCAGGTGCATGATGTCGTACTTCAGGTCGAAGCGGCTCAGCCGCAGGTCGCGAGCGACGGTGGCGATCTTCTGCGCCACCGTCTCGGGTGAGCCGACGAACAGCGCCCCGTGGTCGATTTCGGCCTCGTAGCGCGCGCGGTCCGGTTTGTAGAAGCCACGTTCGGCGGCCAGGGCTGCCGCGACCGGCTGCCAGTACCGCCACCACGTCTCGACCGCCTCCTCGTCGGTGTCCGCGACCAGGCCGAGGGAGTGCTGCCCGATTGGCGGCAGGGTATGCCCGAACTGTTCGAGCGCCCTGGTGTAGAGGTCGACGTGGCCGGCGAAGCGCTGCGGACGCCCGCCGATGATCGCGAGCATGAGCGGAAGTCCGTGCCGGGCGGCGCGGATGACCGAGTTCGGGCTTCCCCCGACCCCGATCCAGGTCGGGATGCCGCCGGCGGGCATCCGTGGGTGCAGCCGCTGCGCGGTGAGCGGGCTTCGTACCGTGCCGGACCAGGTGACCGGTTCGTCCTGTCGCAGCCGCAGGAAGAGGTCCAGCTTCTCCTCGAACAACCGCTCGTAGTCGGCGAGGTCGTAACCGAACAACGGGAACGACTCGGTTGCCGAGGCGCGGCCGAGGATCAACTGGGCCCGGCCGTTGGAGACGGCGTCGAGGGTGGAGAACTCGTGGTAGAGCCGCACCGGGTCGTTGGTGCTGAGCACGGTGACCGAGGTGCCGAGACGAATTCGCTCGGTCGCCGTCGCGGCCGCCGCCAGCAGCACGGGTGCCGCCGAGTCGTTGTGTCCCTCGCGGTAGTGCTCACCGACGCTGAACACGTCGAGTCCGGCCGACTCGGCGAGCCGTGCCTCGTCGACGAGTAGCCGTACGGTCTCGGCGTCGCTCAGGGTCCGGTCGCCGTCGGTGGCGACCTCCCCGAACGAGTTCAGCCCCAGCTCGAAGTCTGCAGCTGCCATCGTCCCCTCCTCGGTGCTCAGCCGGCGAGCTGCGGAAGCAGACCTACCGGTTGACGTGTCAATGATGCTAACTTGGCAATTGACACGTCAATTCCCAGGAGAGTGAGATGACGGACGCCACACCGGCCCGGCGGGGGCGCCAGCTCCCCACCGCCGACGAGCTGCGGATCTGGCGGGACTTCATCGAGACGACGGCAGCGCTCGGCTCCCGGCTCGAGTCCCGGTTGCAGAGCGACTCCTCGCTCTCGACGGGCGACTACGCCGTGCTCCTCGCCCTCAGCGAGGCGCAGGGTCAGGCGATGCGGTCGTCCGAACTCGCCGCGCACATCGGGTGGGAGCGGAGCCGCCTCTCGCACCACCTCGGGCGGATGGAACGGCGCGGCCTGATCCGCCGCCAGGAGTGCGCGACGGTGCCCCGTGGCGCCGAGGTGCTGCTCACGACAGCCGGCGCCGAGGCGTTCAAGGGCGCCACCTTTCCGCACCTGCGCGCCATCCGTGAACTCTTCGTCGACGCCCTCACCCCGGACCAGATCGTCGCGGCGGGCGAGATCGCCACGGCACTGCGAGCGCGCCTCGACGCCCTGCGCGCGGAGTGACACGCCAGGGCGGCTCCCCGGCACTATCGCATTCATAACTGTAAGTGCGCGGGCGATTGCCGACAGCTACGTCCGGGTGGTCCAATCCTCCAGAAAGCCGCCACCCCGCCCGCCCGCGGGGGACGGCGTCGGCCGCGCCGCCCGGGAGGTACGTCCATGAGCGAGACCGCCACCGCAGAGGCCCACCGGGTCGGGCCAGAGCAGTCCCGCCCGGGACGTACCGAATCGGTGCTGCCGGAACTGCGGGAGATGTGGTGGGAGACGGGGGTGCGGGCGCGCGCCGAGGCCGGCGTCTTCGCCGTCTTCGCGGAGTTGCCCAGGTTGGTGTGGACCGCACTCGGCATCAGTTGGCGCGCGGACCGGCTCCGTACCGGTGTGGTGGCTGTGGCCACCGTCGGCGCGGGGGTGATGGCGGCCTTCGGACTGCTGGCCACGCAGCGGGTGCTGGTGGAGTTGTTCGCCGGCGGGCCGACACCGGACAAGGTGCGGGCGGCACTGCCCGCGCTGGTCGTGCTGGCCGTGACGGTCGCGCTCCGCGCCGGGATGGGCATCGCCACCGGGTACGCGCAGAACGGGCTGACGCCCCGGGTGAGCCGGGAGGTGGAGCGGGGCCTGTTCGAGGTGTCCACAGCGGTCCGGTTGGAGGCGTTCGACGCGGACGCGTTCGCCGACGACATGGAACGCGCCTCGCGGGGCACCGAGTCGACGATCGGGCTGGTGCAGGCGTCGATGAACCTGCTCGCCGGGCTGGCCGGCCTGCTCGCCGTGGCGGCTGCCGTCATCATCATCCATCCGCTGCTGCTGCTGGCGCTGCTGGTCGCCACGGTGCCTACGGCATGGGCGTCGTTGCGGGCCGGGCATCTGCGCTACCAGACGTACACCGCCGGATCGGTGCGCCGACGTCGACTGTGGCTGCTGCACAAGTTGATGGCCGAACGTGCCTCGGCACCGGAGTTGCGCTCGTACGGTCTGCGCCGGTTCCTGCTCGACCAGTACGACCGGGTGATGCGGGTGGAGACCGACATCCAGCTCGCCCTGGCCCGGCGCGTCACCACGACCACCACTGTCGGAGCGATCATCGGTGGCCTCGCCACCGGCACCGTCTACGCCCTGCTCGGGTTGCTGCTCCTGGACGGGCAGATCCCGCTCGCCGCGGCGGCGACCTGCGTCATCGCGGTGCAGTCCGCGCAACGGTCCCTGGCCATCGCAACCTTCCAGGTCGACCACGTCTACACCGAGGGGCAGCACTTCGGCGACTACACCGGCTTCATGACCCGCGCTGACGCCTACCTGCCGGGCAACGCCGACGACGAAGCCGGGGCCGCCCCGGGCCGGCTGCGGGAGTTGACGGTCAACGGGGTGAGCCTGCGCTATCCCGACCGGGACACCCCGGCCGTCGACGGCGTCACGTTGACGATCACCGCCGGGCAGACGGTCGCGTTCGTCGGGGAGAACGGCTCGGGCAAGACCACCCTCGCCGCGATGATCGCCGGCCTGCGCGTGCCTACCGCTGGCGGTATCGAGTGGAACGGCCGCCCGTTGTCGGAGCTCGACGTCGACGGGCTGCGGGCCCGGATCGCGGTCGTGACGCAGGAATACCACAAGTGGCCGTTCACCGCGGCCACGAACATCGCCATCGGCGACGTCGACAGCGAGGCCCGGCAGGATCGCATCGAGGCCGCCGCCGGCCGCGCGGTCGCCCACGACATGATCAACGAACTTCCGCACGGGTACGAGACACTGCTCGACCGGACCTTCGCGCGCGGTCAGGACCTCTCCGGTGGGCAGTGGCAACGCATCACCGCGGCCCGCGGCTTCCTGCGCGACGCCGAACTGCTGATCATGGATGAGCCGTCCTCCGCGCTCGATCCGCGCGCCGAGGATGCCCTGTTCCAGGCCATTCGGGACCGCAGAGGTCGCGCCACCACGATCCTCATCACGCACCGGCTCGCCAACGTCCGGCACGCCGACCGGATCTTCGTCCTGCACCACGGCCGACTGGTCGAGGCCGGCTCACACGCCGACCTCGTCGCCACCGGCGGCCGGTACGCCGAACTGTTCGCCCTCCAGGCCGCCGGCTACGACGCGAAGCTGAGGGACGGCCACCGGCCCGCACCGAGCTCCCACTGAGGACGCCATCGCCAGCCCCGGGTCAGACCTTCTCCCGTTCCCCGCCGAGCGGCTAGGCTTCCGCGCATGTCAGGGTGGCGCGGCCGTTCGGCGAACACGGCCCTGGTGCTCGTCGTCGGCCTGATCGCCCTCGTGGGCCTGGTGGTGCAGTCGCGCGGCCTCGACACCACCGCCGAATGGGCGGCCCTGCCGGTGGTGCTGCTCTCGTCCGGCGCGCTGTACGTCCGCCGGCGTCACCCGGTGCCGGTGGGCGTCGTGGCGCTGGCCGCCGTCGGCGCGTACGGGGTGCTGCTGCACCGGCCCGGCCCGATCATGCTGGTATTCGTCGTGGCGCTCTACACCGTCGTCGACGAGGGGTATCTCGCGGTCGCCATCGGGCTGGGTCTCGCCTCGGTGATCGCCTTCGCCGTGGCGGACAGCTACAACCGGTCCCCGACCAGCATGAACGGGGCGACACTGCTGCACGCGGGCTGGCTCGTCGCGGTCATCGTCGGGGTGACCCGCAACCGTCGCGCCTACCTCGCCGAGGCGCAGGCCCGAGCGGCCGCCGCCGAGCAGCGGATGGAGGAGGAGGCCCGGCGGCGGGCCACCGAGGAGCGGCTGCGCATAGCCCGGGAACTGCACGACGTGCTCGGCCACCACCTGTCACTGATCAACGTGCAGGCCAGCGCCGCGTTGCACCGGCCCGATCCGGTCCGGTCCGAGCAGGCCCTCACCGCGATCAAACAGGCCAGCAAGGAGACCCTGCACGAGTTGCGCGCGACGCTCGGCGTACTGCGGGAAGAGGGTGCGGGGGCGGCAGTGCCCGCACCCGGTCTGTCCCACCTCGACGATCTCGTCAGGACGGCCGGTCGGCCGGAGTTGGAGATCCGCACCGAGTTGGCGGAGACCCGGTCGCTGCCACCGGAGGTCGACCTGGCGGTGTACCGGATCGTCCAGGAGGCGCTCACCAACGTGGCACGGCACGCGGGTGCCACCACGGCCGTGGTCCGGGTCCGACCCGACCACGACGACGTGCTCGTGGAGGTCGAGGACGACGGCACCAGCCAACCGGGTACGCCGGGCAGCGGGATCGTCGGGATGCGTGAGCGGGCGCGGGCACTGGGCGGTTCGTTGAGCGCGGGCTCGCAGCCGGACGGCGGCTTCCGGGTCTGTGCCCGGCTGCCGGTGCGGTCCGGCCCGGCGGGGGAGCGGGAATGATCCGGCTGCTGCTCGTCGACGACCAGACCCTGGTCCGCGCCGGTTTCCGATCCATCCTGGACGGCGAGGACGGCATCGAGGTGGTCGGCGAGGCTGCCGACGGCGCGCAGGCGGTGCGGCTCGCCCGGCAACTGCGGCCGGATGTCGTGCTCATGGACATCCGGATGCCCGGGCTGGACGGCCTGGCCGCGACCGGGGAGATCGTCGGGAACTCCGACGCCCGGGTCATCATCCTGACCACGTTCGACCTGGACGAATACGTCTACGGGGCGCTGCGGGCCGGCGCCAGCGGCTTTCTGGTCAAGGACACCGAACCGGCCGAGTTGATCCACGGCGTGCGGGTGGTGGCCCGGGGCGACGCGCTGATCGCGCCGTCGATCACCCGTCGGTTGATCGCCGAGTTCGCGGCCCGGGCCGGGCATCCCGACCCGGGGCCGCGACTGAGCGTGCTCACCGAACGGGAGCGGGAGGTGCTGGCGCTGGTCGCGGCCGGCCTGTCCAACGACGAGATCGCCGCGCGACTGGTGCTGAGCCCGGCCACCGCCAAGACACATGTCAGCCGGATCATGACCAAGGCTGCTGCCCGGGACCGGGCCCAGTTGGTGATCCTCGCCTACGAGTCCGGCCTGACCGTGCCCGGTTGGCTCACCCGCTAGCGACCACCGCCTCCGGGCTGGCCGGCAGAGCCACCGGCCGGCGTCCTGATCGGTCAGGCGGTCAGCCGGTCGGTCAGGCGGTCAGCCGGTCGGTGCGGCGGGCGCGGGCCAGCGCCAGCCCGCCGAGGGCCGCGCTGATCACCCCGACCACCACTGCCACGTAGGCCCCACCCAGCCCGTTGCCGGTGCCGACACCGCCGTCGGAGGTGACCACCACCAGCGCGCCGAGCGCCAAGCCGATCAGGCCCGCCGCCAGGGCCAGGACGGCTCCGAGGCTGCCCGAGCCGGTGCCGATGCGACTGGCGGGGCGGGCCAGAGCCAGCCCCCCGACGACGGCGCCGGCCAGGCCCAGCAGGACGGCGGCGCTGGCACCGAGACGCCCGGAGCTCATGGAGAGCGCAGCGGCTGCGGTCGACTGGGCCGAGGCGTGCGCGGCTGCCGGCGCGCTGAGCGTGATCCCCCCGATTGGGACGGCTACGGCGGTGGCGAGCAGGTGGCGGACGGACATCGTGGTTCCCCTCGGTCGGCTGACGACTACATGCGGCAGCGTAGGAACGGGACCGCCCGCGAGTCGTCATGCCGGAGTTGCCAACGGGCCTACCACCCGGGATGTACGCGCTCGCAACGGCGTACCGCCGCGGTTGTCTCCCCGGGCTTGCCCGGCCCCACGACCCCGGCGCGAGCTGAGCGGGAATGGCCCTTGACCTGGGGTTTTGTCGGATCCGAGCAGTGGCGTTCACGGTCTGCGAGTGGTACGACTGATGCATCGGACCAGGTGGTGCGGGTTCAGGAGGTGACATCCATGCTTCTCACAAGCACCCCGCCTCGACACCGGCCCTGCCATCTAGCGGCCGTGGAGATTCCGCCCCAGCGGGGGATCGCGGCGCCGTCGTCGACGCCGAGGGCACCATGACAAGTCCGGAGAACACCGAGGAAAAGGCGGCTGCCTACGCCCGCGGTCTCGACGCGGGTCGGATCGAGCAACGTCTACAGGGGCACGATGAGCACCTGCGAAAGATCAATGGTTCGATCGACTCGATGACGCAGGCTCTCCAATTTCTCACCGAGGAGCTCCGCGCCAACGTCGCCCTGTTCAGCGCCAACATGACCGCAGACCGCCGGGACACCAGCGAGCGGGAGAGGATCGCCGCCGTGCGGGTGGAGGAGGCGGGCATCGTCGAATCCCAGAGGACGGTCCGGTGGACGGCGTGGCAGCGCTGGTCTGCCGTCGCCGGCGCGATCATCCTGGTGGTGAACTTCGGCCTGGGTCTCTACCTCGCGTTCGGCCGTTGACCGGGTGGCAGCGCTGGTAGCCCGTGGACCCGGGGTGTTGAGGTCAACAACCGCGTCACTGCATTGAGGAGTCGCCACCCGATCTGGGCTCCAGCACCACCACAGTGGTTTCCGACGATCGCCGCGCCGCGTGGGCCTCGAAGTTCTTGTCGGCCCCGCGCCAGCGTGGCCACAGTCGCGCCCGCTCGTCGGCGGTGGCGGCCCGGCCGCGGACCAGCCGCCGCCCGTCGGCCAGGTCCACCGACGCGTCCGGGTGGGCCTGCAGGTTGAGCCACCAGGCGGGGGCGCCCTCGCCCCACCCGTTCATCGCCACCCCGACCAGGTTCGGGCCGTCCTCGAAGTACGCGAGGATGACGCTGCGCTGCTGGCCGGTGCGGCGACCGGTGGTGGTCAGTCGCAGCGTGCCCCAGCGGTGCTCGCGCGGCCGCCACAGCCCGACCCGGCTGCCGGTGACCCGGTACAGACCCCGGTGCACCGACCAGGCCAGCCGGATGAACCACCGCGGCGGCAGCCACGGTGCCTTCGTCTCCTGAGCATCGGACATGACGACCTCCTCCACCGACCACTGCTGATGGCCCGGCAGGCTGCCGTATCCGGTAACCCCACTGTGGACCGAGAGCCCAAGGTCTCCCGGCGTGAGCACAGCTTGCGTCCTGTTGTCCATGATCCGACCGAGGAACGGACCGATCGGTGGAAGCCCCGTCTCGGCGGCAGCCGGGTGAGCTACCGCTGCCAGGCGTCGATGGCGCGTACGCCGTCGCGCACGACCCGGTCCAGGATGGCCGGGTTGCCGCTGGTGCCCTCCCACCCCTGGTCGTTGAAGACCGTCACCGCGCTGTCGACGCGGGCCACGGCGATCTGGCTGGACGCGGTGCCGCCGGTGCGTTCGCCGTTCAGGCTCGTCTCCGGCCAGGTCCGGGTCAGCAGCAGCCCCTCGCCACCGACCCCGGTCAGCACCTCGCTCTTGACGGTGACCCGGTTTCCGGCCTGCTCGTAGGAGGGACACGCCTGCACGGCGGTGCGAAGCCGGTCCAGGTAGGCCGAGGCTCCGGCGCCGTCGAAGGTGAAGATGGTCTGGTGGATCATCCCCTGCGGCACGTTGCTGGCGGGCTCGCCGGCCGTCTGGTAGGTGACGGTCATCGCGGCGCTCGCGGTGACCTGCCGGCCGCCGGTGCCGAACTCGTTGCCGCACAGCGTCGGCAGGGCCTCCTCGACGGGTGTCGTCCGTCGTGGAGACTTCCGCAGCTCGGCGGGCAACTCGACGAAGGCCGAGGTCGGGATGGTCACCCGGGTGCTCGCGCTCGGAGATGGTGACTCCGTCGGGGGCGTTGACGTTGCCGCGCTCGTCGGTGCGGTGGTCGCCGGTGCGGAGCCGGGCGGATCATCGGTGGTGGTGCAGGCGGCGGCCAGCGCGATGGTGCCGAGCAGTGGGAGCAGCGCGAGCGAGCGTCGGGTACGCGCCGGTGGCAGTGGTACGGATCGGCTCATCATCACCCCTTGTCTGTGCCGGGAAGGTGCCCAGCACCGCGCCGACCGAAACGATCACCAGGCGGCGCGGGGATCGACCGGGCCACCGGAATTGAGGTGTCGTCACATCGACCGGGCCACTAGGCTGCCCCGCATGACCAGCGTAATCGCTCACCGCACCACCGGACTGTCGGGTGACGTCCAGGTCGGTGCGGAGCGACGCCGGCGACCCGTCGCCCGCCCGCGCTGACCTGTTCCTGCGACCGGCGGATCGAGCCGCCGGTCGTTCGCTGGTCGTCCTCGGTCCGCCCGCATCTCCCCGTCAACGGCTCGCGTGACAGCGCGGGTCCGAGCGAGATCGGCGTACCCATGGATCTTGAAAAGTTGTTGTCCGACCGGCTGGCACCGGCGTTCGCGGCGGTGGCCGGCGGCCCGGTCGACCCGCTGGTGCGGCGGTCCGGGCGCGCGGACTTCCAGTCCGACGCGGCGCTGGCGCTGGCCCGGCGGCTCGGTCGCCCGCCGCGGGACATCGCCGGCGCGGTGCTGGCCCACGCGGTGCTCGACGACATCGGCGTGTCGGCCGAGGTCTCCGGGCCGGGTTTCATCAACCTGACACTCGCCGACCGGGCGCTGGCCGACCTGGTCGCCGGGCTGGCGGGCGACGCCCGGCTCGGCGTGCCGTCGACGGCGACGCCGCAGACCGTGGTGGTCGACTACTCGGCGCCCAACGTGGCGAAGGAGATGCACGTCGGGCACCTCCGCTCGACCGTCATCGGTGACGCGGCGGTGCGGCTGCTGACCTGGCTCGGGCACCGGGTGGTGCGGGTCAACCACCTGGGTGACTGGGGGACACCGTTCGGCATGCTGATCGAGCACCTGATCGACCTCGGTGAGGCCGAGGCCGCGCAGCACCTGTCGATGGGCGACCTGGACACCTTCTATCGGGCGGCCCGCGTGAAGTTCGACGAAGACGAGGCGTTCCGGGAACGGTCCCGGCTGCGGGTGGTCGCGTTGCAGGGCGGCGACGAGCGGACCCGGCGGCTGTGGCGGCTGCTGGTGACGCAGTCCGAGCGGTACTTCCTGACCGTGTACGACCTGCTCGACGTGGGGTTGTCCGGCGACGACTTCCGGGGCGAGAGCGCCTACAACCATCTGCTCGCTGGTGTCGTCGACGACCTGGACCGGCTGGGGCTGCTGCGGCCCAGCGGTGGGGCCGAGTGCGTCTTCCCGCCCGGGTTCACCGGCCGGGACGGCGCGCCGTTGCCGCTGATCGTGCGCAAGAGTGACGGTGGGTACGGCTATCCGGCCACCGACCTGGCCGCGCTGCGGCAGCGCGTCGGCGAGCTGGGCGCGACCCGGCTGCTGTACGTCGTCGGCCTGCCGCAGCGGCAGCACTTCGCGATGGTGTTCGCCGTCGCCGAGGCGGCCGGTTGGCTCCACCCACCGGTCCGGGCCGAGCATCTGGGCTTCGGGTCCATCCTCGGCGCCGACGGTCGGATGCTGCGTAGCCGGGCCGGTGAGTCGGTGAAGCTGGTCGGCCTGCTGGAGGAGGCGGTCGCCCGCGCCACCGACCTGGCCCGCAGCAGAAACCCGGACCTGGACACCGAAGCCGCCGCCGAGATCGGCCGCGCGGTGGGCATCGGCGCGATCAAGTACGCGGACCTGTCCGTCGACCGGACCAAGGATTACGTCCTGGACTGGGAGCGGATGCTCGCGCTGGACGGCAACACCGCGCCCTACCTCCAGTACGCGTACGCCCGGATCCGGTCGGTGCTGCGGCGGGCCGGGACCGCCGCGCAGCCGGATGCGCCGATCGTCCTCGCGCAGCCGGATGCGCCGATCGTCCTCGCGCGGCCGGACGCGCCGATCGTCTTCGCGCAGCCGGCGGAGCGGGCGCTCGCGGTCGAGCTGCTCGGCTTCGCCGGGGTGGTCGGCGAGGTGGAGCGGAGCCTCGAACTCCACCAGCTCGCCGGGTACCTGCACCGGCTGGCTACCGCGTTCAGCGCGTTCTACGAGCGCTGCCCGGTGCTGCGCGCGTCGGACGAACTGCGGGAGAGCCGGCTGCTGCTGGCCGGGCTGACCGCCCGGACCCTGCGGCAGGGGCTGGACCTGCTCGGCATCCGAACGTTGGCGCGGATGTGACGGGCCGGCTCCCCGGCCCCGGTCAGCGGGCCCGCTTCGTCGCCCGCTTCCGGGGTGGCGTCAACAGGTCGGCGATCTGCGCGATCGCGGCGGGCACCAGGCGGTAGTACGCCCAGACCCCACGCTTGTCGCGTTCGAGCAGGCCGGCCTCGGTGAGGATCCGAAGGTGATGACTCACCGTCGGTTGAGAGAGATTGAGCGCCGACGTGAGGTCACTCACTGACGCCTCACCCTCCGGCGCGGACTGGATCAGGCTGAGCAACCGGAGTCGCGCCGGATCGGCGAAGGCCTTCAGCACCCCCGCTAGCCGCTCGGCATCGGCCCGCTTGATGGGATCGCCGGTGAGCGGCGAGATCGCAGGCATGGCAGTTTTCGCAGTTCCCACGCCTGCCATAGTGACACCAACACCATCAATAAACCGGCAGAAACCGACACCAGCCCTCCGATGGCGTCCAGATGGCGCAACGACGCCACCGAACGTGAGTCGAACGCCGACGTCCGTGGTGGCGGACGGGGCGGGGGGTGGGGGGGGCGGCGGCCGCCCGGCCGGCC